>JBJKQX010000147.1:0-2766 GCA_046704965.1 Binataceae bacterium (SeqCode) | reverse complement strand
GTCCCAGCGCAATCAGGATGACCGTCTTCTCCTCCGACGCGATCGGCCCGGCCGGATGGAGAAGGGTTACGGTTTTGCTGCAACCGCCCAGCAGGGCTGCCGCGCATAGGGGAATTAGTCGAGCGATACCCGCGTATTTTCGTCTGGTCATTCGCTAAAGTCCGAACTCAAGGTGGACGGCCGTACTGATGCAAGCCGTGGGCCAGGCCTTCGCACCTCCAGTTACGGCGGCTGATATGAGAGTAGACTATCAGTACAATCTCTCGCCAAAATGGCGAGGCGGTAATGTCCTGCTCTCATGGCTCCCGAGATAGCTCGCACAGGGTGATAGTCAAATTACATTGGTGTAATGAAGAGGCTCTCGGGACAGCCCGCCGAAGGATTTCGCAGGGCGTGGTGGAGCCCTGCAGGAGACGTTGCGCCCGGTTCTCCCGAGGCCGCCATCCGACCGCCCGTTTTCGGTTTGCCGACCGGCGGACGGGCGCGGGCCCGATCGGCTGATTCTTGCCAAACCAGGAATAAATAATATATAACAATTAGATATGTTCTTTTCGGAGAGCCGCGGCGGTCGCCTCGCAATTATGCAATGGCGGATTCGCCCGCGTCCGCCACGTTCCGGCGGCACCTCGCGCAGCCGCATGAGACGGCGGCGGCGGAGCGGCGAGGACAACGGAAGCTGGCGTCTAGGGTCGACGGCGCCCCATCCCGCTTCGAAGCCGGAGGTGCGTCAATTCGCGCGGCCTCCACACTCTTCAATCTCCCCGTCCGGCGCCGCCCGAGGCTGGTGTCTTTGCTGGTTATGAATATAGACTATACTTAGTCGTCCGTGAAAAATGCGTAGGCCGCTGCGGCAGAGTCGATTTTGTTGGTAGCGTGAATTTGGGATTGCAAGGTTTTTGGGGTTGATGCCCCGAAACCTTGCAATTTTTGTGAACCGGGGGATTCCCAAAAGCGGCGGAGCATGATTCGATTCCGGTGCTGAGTGAGCGGCACAGGGGACGAAGCATGCGGCCACGGGAACGGCGGGAGACGGGGGAACAGGATCTGTTTCGGTCCCGGCTGGATCAGATCATCGATCTGAAGCATCCACTGGTGAAGCTGGCCAAGACGGTGGACTGGGGCTTCCTGGAGGAGCGGTTTGGGGCGGTCTATCAGGACGGTCCGGGCCAGCCGCCGCTGCCGACGCGGCTGATGGCGGGGCTGGCGGTCCTCAAGCACACGTTCGACCTCTCCGACGAGGTGCTGTGCGCACGCTGGTTGGAAAACCCGTATTACCAATATTTTTGCGGCGAGGAGTTCTTCCAGCACAAGCTGGTGTTCGACCGTTCGTCCATGACCCGCTGGCGCGGCCGCATGGGCGAGGAGAAGCTGCAGGCGCTGCTGCAGGAGAGCCTGGCGGTGGCGGCCAAGACCGGAGCGATCAAGCCCGCCGAGCTCTCGCGCGTGATCGTGGACACGACGGTTCAGCCCAAGAACGTGACCTTCCCGACCGATGCCAAGCTCGTCAACCGGGCGCGGGAGAAGCTGGTGACGCTGGCCAAGCGCCACGGGGTGGCTTTGCGTCAGTCCTATGTGCGGGTGGGCAAATTCGCGCTGATCGCGCACCAGCGTTACGCCCACGCCAAGCAGTTCAAACGCGCCCGGCGGATGCTGAAGAAGCTCAAGACCTATCTCGGCCGCGTGACGCGCGACATCGATCGTAAGACCGCAGGCAACGACGCTCTCAAAACCACGTTCGCACGGCTGTTATGGCTGGCGAAACGCGTGCGCGACCAGCAGCAACGTCAGCGCGGGCGAAAGGTCTATTCCCTGCATGCGCCGGAAGTGGAGTGCATCGGCAAAGGCAAACCCCACCGGCCTTACGAGTTCGGCGTCAAAGTCTCGGTCGCTACGACGATCTCGCTCGCCAAGGGCGGTCAGTTCGTTGCCCATGTGAAGGCGCTGCCCGGCAACCCGTATGACGGCCATACCCTCGCCACGGTCATCCCCGACATGGAGGCCATGGTCGGCAACACGCTTCAACGCATCCTCGCCGACAAGGGCTACCGCGGCCACAACGCCCCGCCCGCATACAAGTTCAGGGTCTTCACCTCCGGCCAGAAGCGCGGCGTGACCGCCGCGATCAAGCGCCAGCTGAAGCGCCGATCGGCCATCGAGCCCGTCATCGGCCATCTCAAGGCCGAGCACCGCATGGGCCGCAACTATCTCTGGCATCGCGCAGGCGACGCCGCCAACGCCGCCCTCGCCGCCGCCGGCTACAACTTCCGCCGGCTGATCCGCTGGCTCAGTCTTTTGCTGCGCCTATTCCTGGAGCTCATCATCGCCGACCGGCAGCTCGTCGCAGCCTAAAATCGGGATTCTTCACGGTCGACTAATTCAGAGCGCGATGAACGACGGCCTCGTATTGCCGGAGTATGCGAGAATCGGGACTTATGAACCCGAGCTTGCCGATCTATTTCGCAAATTCTTTACGACGCGGGGCGGCGGTACCTACCTCGATATAGGGGCAAACATTGGCCTGACAACGATCCCAGTTTCACGAGATCCAAGGGTGAAGTGCCTAGCGTTCGAGCCCGACCCTGTTAATAATCTGCATCTCCGCGCAAACATCGAACGGAATTGCCCTAACCACAATGTCGCCGTTCATCAGATCGCGCTTTTCGAGCGTAACGCCACGCTCGATTTCGCTTTAAATGAATGGAACCTTGGCGACCATCGCCTAAGTCTAACTCATGTGGATCAAAGCCGGACGATAAAGGTTGAGGC
>JBJKQX010000146.1:0-3389 GCA_046704965.1 Binataceae bacterium (SeqCode) | reverse complement strand
GTCCTGGGCGTCGTACCTCTGGTGGTCGCGACCGGGGCAGGCGCGGCCAGCCAGCAGGCGCTGGGCACTGTCGTGTTCGGCGGGATGCTTGCCTCCACGCTGCTCGCCATTCCGTTCGTTCCCGTCTTCTACATCCTGATGGAGCGGGCCGGTGAGATATTAAGAGTGCGCAAACGCACCGTCGCGCAAGGCGCCGGCGGGGAAACACACGATGCGGAGTGACTGCCGCACATGCATGTCGCGGGATTTGACTACTCATGTAGCCCGCGAACAACCCGCAAGGATGAATTATACAGCGATCGAGTTGAATCGGCCCGCCATCGGACGCGGCCTTCACCCCAAAGCTGTATTTAAAAGACAGAACGTCAAACCGCGAGGAAACGATGATGCCAAAATGCGTGAGCCGAATCCTTCTTTTGTTTCTGGCGGTGGCCATGGCCGGATGTGCCGGTGCCAGCGTCACACAGGAATCTCAGTCCTTACCCGACAGCACAACGCGACCCTCCGAAGTTGTCATCCATCCGTTCAAGGTCAATCCATCCAATGTGAAACTTAATCAAGCTCTTTTTCAGCGGGTTTACAGGCACGTATCGCATGAGAACGTCGCCGCAGAGCGAACGAAAATCGCCGACGACACGGCCCAGAACATCTGCGTGCGAGTCGCCGCAGATCTGACCAAAGACGGGATCGAGGCCGCGTGCCAGCCGCAAAGCGTGCAGCCAAGCTCGTCCGACGCGTTGGTCGTTGATGGCTCCTTTACGAACATCAGTGAAGGAAACCGGATTCGCCGTATGGTGATTGGTTTCGGGGCCGGAGCTTCCGTTCTCGACACCAAAGTTCAGGTGTATCAGCGAAGCGATCAGGTCCAGCGAGAGGTCATGAGTTTCACGACTCACGCCGACAGCGGCAAGATGCCTGGCGCCGGCGTAACCGGGCCGGCAGGGGCTGCCGCGGGCGGTGCCGCAGCGGCCGCCTCGTTGGGAGCCAACATGGCCGCCGGAGGAGTAAGGCTAAGTAGGTCGTCAACCGGATTCCTGGCCGATAAAACGTCCGCTCAGATAGTTAAGCAGATAACGCGCTACTACGCTCAGCAGGGCTGGGCGCCGCAATCCTGAGACCCAGGTCGTTACCTGCGTAGAGAAGCTCGAGCAGCGCTCGGTGTCACGCGATGTGACTATGTAACGCGGAACAGTGGTTGCGAGCGTAAGGTACCGTTCAGAAGGAGGCTGCGAATCGCCCTGCGAGACAACGGAGCGGCTCCTGCTCAAGCGGCTGCTCGCGGATGGCGAGGAGAGGCAGGCAGTGCTAAGCTGGCTTCGCAGATTGGACTAGCTCGTGGCGTCGGTTCAGTAGTAATTCCGCTGCGTGCGCATGCGTCTCGATAGGTCTTGGTAGGACTTAATCGCGGTCAGCAAAGGCGCAAAAGCTGAACGCTTCGTGCGCCTTCCCGCGCTTTTCTCAATATTTTCAAGAGCTCGCGCAACCGTGGGTCATTCCATGAAACTCACACGTAAGAACTTTGAGAAAACGCTTCGGGACCTTCACGTGGAACTCGTGAAGCTTCAGGAATGGGTAAAGCATAAGGGACTCAAGATAGTCATTGTATTCGAAGGACGCGATGCGGCGGGGAAAGGCGGAGCGATCAAGTGTGCATCACCGAGCGCGTCAGTCCGCGCGTCTTCAGAGTCGTGGCGCTGCCAGCACCCACGGAACGCGAACGCTCGCAAATGTACATTCAGCGTTATATCGCTCACATGCCCGCGGCTGGCGAGGTCGTAATTTTCGATCGTAGCTGGTACAACCGGACGCTCGTCGAACGCGTGATGGGCTTTTGCACACAAGAGCAAGCGAAGTACTTCCTCAGGGTGTGCCCAGAGGTGGAGGACGCCTTCATCCGGTCCGGAATCATCCTCGTCAAATACTGGTTCGAGGTTAGCCAGGAAGAGCAGACCCGGCGTTTCGAATCTCGTATCAACGATGGGCGTAAGATCTGGAAGCTAAGCCCAATGGACCTTGAGTCACACCGGCGTTGGTATGACTATTCGCGCGCACGTGACGAAATGTTCGCCGCTACTGATACGAAGAACGCACCATGGTACATTGTGGATGCGGACGACAAGCGCCGCGCCCGCCTGAACTGCATCAGACACCTGCTCAGTCTGATTCCATACAAGGAACTGCCCCGCGAAAAGGTCAAACTACCCAAGCGCCAGAAACCGAATGGATACAGGGAGCCTCGACGCCGGCCCAGACACGTGCCGACTTTGACCTGAGGGGTGCTATTGCCACTGAGACAGCGGATTCAGCATCACGCGCGATTCGGTTCTGCCGGCTCGACATGGTGAAACCGGTCGGACCGACGGCGACGATGCGTCTAGAGTCTTTATTCCCGAAGGATCATCGCTATCAAGGCAAGAGTTCCCAGAACCGAGATCAATCCAGCCAGCAAAACCGACAGCGAGCGCGTACTTTCGCGATAGTACTCTCCGAGCATTTTAATGTTCCGCCGATATTCGAACGTTGCCATGAGAAGCGATCCCGTCCCGATTACCACCAAAATGAACGCGAACTCACGGGGCCCGATCAGATGGTCTTTTGTCGGGCTTGCCGGGGCCTCGATCTGAAAGAACTTGTAGATACTGAAGCCGAAGGCAATCAGCGAGGTCGAAGTTCTGATCCATGACATCATCGTTTGCTCATACGTACTGCGCATACGAGCAAACTCGAGCTTGATAGCGGCGTCGTGCCTCTGTGCGCTGTTTTCGGTTTGTGCGGTCATGCCGAGAGCACGCCCATGTGCGATTGCGTGAGCCGTGTCATTACCTGACTCGAACCCGAATTCATCGTTCCACCGCACCCCGCTGCTCGCGAGGCCACGGGCAGTTCGCATGATGAAAACGAGATTCCCGTCTGCGTAAAAACCCTCAAGACAAAGTCTACTCGACGACAAGAAGGCGCGACATTGGACGTTGGTCCATGCTCGATTGTCAGGAATTCGTAGAGCCTTGACGATTCTAATGTTGATTGATATTTGAACGTTGTTAGAATACTGAGAGATCCCATGAAAGTCGTTTGCCGGACGCTGTCTGGTTTGCTCGCTGTCAGTTGCATTTCAGCCGCGGTTGCTTAGCAGTGCTCCCAGGAAGTTCAGAAGCATCATCAGCGGCAAAGCAGAGGCCAGCAGGCGGATCGGCTCGCACACCGTCAATAGGCGCGGAAATCTTTGAACAGATCACCCATACCATTTCGCGAGCCATCCAGCCGATTAAGGCCAGTCGGCGCTGACTAGCATAGAGAGGTGCTCATGCGTGCCGTCTACATAACCAGGGCCGGTGGCACCGACGTACTGCAGGTGAAAGAGAACGAGGAGCCCACACCTGGACCAAACG
>JBJKQX010000145.1:0-2702 GCA_046704965.1 Binataceae bacterium (SeqCode) | reverse complement strand
GGTTTGTCCCAAGGAACGGCTCCCAGTCCTTCGGCTCCTGCTCCCAGAAAGGCTTGCGTGCAACTTTCTCCGGATCAGCTCCGGCGTTGCCGGCATTGTTCACGAGGATATCGACCTTGCCGAACTTCGCGCGCGCTTTCTCGAACATCGCGCTGACCGACTCAAAGCTCGTTACGTCGCACTGAACCGGTAGTGCGTCGACCCCTAGTTACTCAACTTCCGCCGCGACCGCCTCGGCCCGCTCCAGGCGAAAATCGTTGACGACGACGCCTGCAACATTGTTCTGGGCGAATCGAAGCGCGACCGCGCGACCGACTCCCTGTCCCGCGCCGGTCACCAGTCCGACGCGTCCGCTCAGATCCAGAATGTTTTTGCCCATGGAAATCCCTCCGCTGTTCTAGGCCATCACGCCGGTTTCTTCGAGTTCGGCAATTTCGCGATCGTTCATCCCGCACAGCTCGCGCAGAATTTCGGCGCTATGCTCACCGATTCTTGGACCGCGCCGGGTTTCCGGAAGCGGGTTGTCCCGGAACGACGATCGTGGACCTTCGATTTCTGCTTCGCCGAACTCGGGATCGTCGATTTGGCGCAGATGATTCACGTGTCGCAGATGTGGATCGTGCGCGAGGTCGCCCGCCCGCGAGACGATATGCGCGGGAACTCCCGCCCGCTGCAACATGGCCTCGGTTTCCTGCGCGTCGCGCGTGCGCGTCCACTCGGAGATGGCACCGTCGATCGCGTCGCGATTTCGGAGTCTGCCAATGATCGTGTCGTATTTCTCATCGGCCAACGCGGCGCCGATCACCTCACGCAATCTGCTCCAGTGTTCGTTGGCGGAAGCATCGATCACAATCCAGCGATCTTCTCGCTCATTGCCTCCCGCGCAGGGAAACACGCCCTGAGGACATCGAAGCGGCGATCCAGCATGTCCGCGTCGCTCGGGAATCGTCCCGTTCGCGGCGTATTCGTACCACGCGGGCATCATGAACTGGATTCCCGCTTCGGCCTGCGCCACGTCGATGTAGCATCCTTCTCCGGTGCGCGATTTCCGATGGAGCGCCGCGAGCACGCTCGGGACGATGAATCGCGGCGCCACGCCGTCGGTCCACGGGCCGTAAGTGCCGCTTGGCGTGCGATCCGGCCATCCGAGCAGCCCCGACGCGCCCGACATCGCGGCGCCCATCGTGCCGACGCCGCTGGTGCCGGCCGCATGCGGCCCCGTCTGGCCGAGGATACTGGTCGATACCATGATGATTTCGGGCTTGTGCGCCTTGAGACTTGAGTAATCGAGACCGAGCGATTCGAGCACGCCGGGCGTGAAGCTTTCGAGCACCACGTCGGCCCAATCGACCAGACGCAGAATGATGTCGCGTCCGCGTGGCTCCTTGATATTGATCGCAAGACCGCGCTTGCCCGCGTTCAGGTTGTGATACGAAACCGAACGCTCCGGACCGGTCTTGCCGTCCTTGAACGGCCCGAGCGTACGTAGCGGATCGATTCGCTTGCGGCTTTCGACTTTCACCACGTCGGCGCCCAAATCTGCCAGGTAGCGGCCGCTCACCGGGCCGACCATCACCCAGCTCATATCGAGCACGCGAATCCCATCCAGCGGGCCGGCCATCTATATGACTCCTTGAACGAAGAGCGCCTGAAGTTCGACCGGCGAGATATCGGCGTAGTCGCGAAGAATCTCGGCCGTATGCTGCGAGAGCGACGGCGCGGGACGTTTGGTTTCGATCGAGAAATTCGAGAACTGTGCGAAGCGGGCGGGGGTCTCGATCTCGCGTCCGTCCGGCGTGATTCGAACCTGATTCCAAAGTCCGCGCTCGCGATACTGCGGGGACTCGGCAACGTCGCGCATGTCCATCACCGGTGCGGCAAGCAGCCCGAGGTTTCGCGCAGCCGCGCCGAGTTCCGCCTTGGTTTTGGTGCGGCAGAGCGCGGTGACTCCTTCCACGAACGTCCGCAACTGATCAGGGGTCGAGGTTTTTTTCGCGAGGTCGCGCGGAAACGTGATCCAGTTTACTTCGGCAATTTCGCGCGCCAGATGGCCTTCGTCGGCCGCCCACTTCGCGAGCCGCTGCGTCATCGGCCCAAACGCCGGACCGAACGCGGGCACCGTGACGAGGACGTATCCGTCGGCACATTCGAAAATGCCGGGGACGCGCACGCCCGCAATCGTGACTTCGGAGCGCTTCGGCTCGGGATTTCCCGAACCGAGGACGACGGGAAGACTCATCGAACTCACCATCGCGGCTATTCGCGCCGATATCTCCGCGCGCTGACCGGCCGTCCCGCGATCACGCGCAACTATTCCCGCCAGGACTGCTATAGCGGCTTCGGAACCGGCCTCTATCATCGATTGCGGCACCGAAAAGAACAGGGGAGGGCGATCCGAGTCTCCCGTCATCGAGGGCGTTCCACTCGACGCCATCACCAGCAGATCGGTCGCGAGATAATCGCTCTTGGGACCGGACCGGGCGAACGCGCTAATCGTGCAACGGACGGTCGTTTCCGGGATTGCGATCCCGTCGAGCGCGGCGCCGGCGCCCGGCGAGGCCGTTTCAATGAACGCGTCGCAGTTGTCCGCGAGTGACGCTATCAGCGCGCGACCGTCCGTCGTGTTCATGTCGAGCGTGATCGCGCGCTTGTTGGGATTCATTGCGTGCGACGTGAGTCTGCGCTCGCTTCCGGGATTGCGG
>JBJKQX010000144.1:0-4119 GCA_046704965.1 Binataceae bacterium (SeqCode) | reverse complement strand
CTGAGCTTGGCGAAGTGATGTACCTGCCGCAGCGCCCGTATATGCCGCTTGGCACTCTGCGCGATCAGCTATGCTATCCCGCCCTTGAAGCCGAAGAAGACCAGCTTCGTAGCGTGCTCAAGGCCGTCAATCTCGAAGGCCTGCCTGAGCGAGTGGGCGGCTTCGACGTCGAACATGAATGGCACAACCTGTTGTCACTTGGTGAACAGCAGCGGCTTGCCTTCGCGCGTCTGCTCTTGCGCTCACCGCGATACGCGTTTTTGGATGAAGCGACCAGTTCACTCGATGAAAACAACGAGGAAATGCTCTATCGCCGCCTTCAGGAGAGCCCGATAACCTTTGCCAGCGTCGGCCATCGTTCGGCCTTGCGCAAATATCATCAGCACGTACTCGAACTCGATGGAGAGACCGGATGGCAGATAGTCCCGAGTGACGATTATCTTGCCGCCGCGACCGGTTGACCCATGCGGACGCGGCCGGGACTCGGCGGAAGCCCGGCTGCGTCTCCCGCCCGACCGTCGGCGATGCCCGGTGCAGGTTTTTGTTGCCTCGCGCATCGCAGCGCTTTATCGCACGCAAGCAACACGGTTTTGCGCCATCTGCAACATCGTGCGTGCTTTAGACCCGCTAAACGCCTCCGATGCATGACTTCCGCAGGCACGCTGTCTGCTTATGCAGTGGTGCTATCCGGACCGTCGGGTCGCCCTGCATCCTGGACTGCAGGGCGTCTCGTAGGCCCGCCCGCACTGGGGAAGCACTTTTCCCACTCGACGGGAGTGTTTCTCCGGCCTGTTACTTCTTGATGTCTAGGGAGGGCGGAAATGAAGAGACCAACCAGCAGCAGAGGTCAGATCGCGGTCGTCATGTCGCTTGCGATCGTGGCTCTGCTCGGCGCAATCGCACTATGCACCGACGTCGGCGTCTTTTACATGAACTGGGAGGAGTTGCAGAAGGCCGCAGACGCCTCGGTTCTTGCCGGTGCAACTTGGCTGCCGAGCAATCCCAGCACTGCCTTGAGCACTGCGACGCAATACGCGGAGTCAAACGGCATAAAGTCCAGCGAGATTACGCAGACAGTCTTGTCTTCCAACAACTCTGAGATCGAGATGGATCTGCAGCGCCAGGTACCATACTTCTTCGGCAAGGTCCTCGGCTTGACCAACGGAATCGTCAAGGTGAAGGCCGTTGCCGCAGTCGAGTCGACCAGTTCCGCTGCGGGATTGGTGCCGATCGGCATACAGCAAGGCGATTACACCCCCTACCAACAGATAACGATCCATCTTGCGCCACAGAACCAGACCATAGGCCCCGGCAACTGGGAACCGCTCGCGATGGGTTATTGCAACAGCTGCGACCCCGGTGGTTCCAACTACAAGAACAACATCATCAACGGCTACCCGAACACCATCAATATTGGCGACTACATCTATACCGAGCCGGGCCAGTTGAACGGACCCACCCAGCAGGGAATAACCACGCGCATCAACGGGGGACTGACGAGCGATCCGAGCGGAACGGGTACGACCCACAGTCTGAACGATCCCCGCTTGATCGAGATTCCGATCGTCAATTTCAACAACGTCAATGGATCCGGGTCGGTCGAAGTGCTTGGTTTTGCGGAGCTTTGGGTGGAGAGCGTGAACGGCTCCGGAAGCATAACCTGCGAATTCGTCAACCAGGTTGTGGCTGGCGGTACTCCACAACCGAACACAAAGTGTTACGGAGCCTGCATGCCGGTTCTGGTGGAGTGAGAGAATGATGTCATAGGAGCGCGGCTGCCCGAACGCGGGCGCCGCGTCGGTTGTGGCCGGAAGAAGGGACGGGCGTGGTTCGCGGCCGGATGCATAACAGGTGCGTCCGGCCGCGTGCGTTTACGAACATGCGTCCAGACTCTTGCACTCTTCGTGCGCTCTGTGGAGGATAGCTAAACAGCCGTTTGGGGCGTAAGTGTCGAGTTTCGATGCAGCCTGTTGTCCCTGTCCAACCGGTTACGGGCTGCCACTTAATACGGGATTCAGGTACGGGGAATTATGGCAAAGCTTATCCGTCTTGAGCGTTTGCTGAACGAGGCCCGGAGACGCGAGACTCTGGCGCGCGAGGAAGCCTTCTGGCGCAAGTCGATGGTGCCGGTGTCGATCGCGATGGGCATCATTATCATGCTCGCGTCGGGTGCATTCTGCGCCGGCGTTCAATGGGGCGTTTTCAGCGACAGTTCGATGATCTGGGTCGTTGTCGCGGCGCTGGTTTCAGTTTTCGGGCTGACCAAGATCGTTGTCGCAAACATGCTTTTCTACGCGCTCGCCAACGAGCAGCCCCGCTATCCGGCGACAAACGGGCCTCAACCGACCCATCGCGACCGTTTGCCTATACCTCTGCGGGTGGGGCGCGACGGTGGCCTGGTCTATGACGACCGCGCCGAGCGGATTTCCGCCATCGCCGTCAACGAATAAACGGCCCGCGAAGACAACCTGATTCGAGCCCGGGCAACGGGACCGTCCGCTGCCCGAGCGATCGTTCGTCCAAATCCCATCTTCCAGACGCTCGTCAGCGCGTCGAACCATGGCGCGCTCAAGCTTCGGTACCTCCGTGATGTTCGGAAAGCCGCCGGTTGAGGTCATAGGCCGCGCTTATCAGGGCGACGTGTGTGAAAGCCTGCGGAAAGTTGCCCAGATGCTCGGTTGAGGGCCCAAGTTCCTCTGAGTAAAGCCCCAGATGGTTGCCGTAGGCGAGCATCTTTTCGAACAGCAGCCGGGCAAGTCGTATATCGCCCGAGCGCGACAGGCATTCGATATACCAGAACGAGCAAAGCCCGAACGTGCCCTCCTTGCCGCTCAATCCGTCCTCAGTGTCGTAACGATAAACCAGTGAGTCGTCGAGCAGTCGGTGTTCGATCGCCCGCATCGTGGAAGACCACATCGGGTCGACCGGACTGATGAACCTGACCAGCGGCATGATAAGGCTCGATGCGTCGAGCGATTTGGAGCGATTGTGCTGCACGAAGCATCGCTCCTTCGGATCCCAGAAGTCAGCCATCACGTCGTGGTAAATCGAGTCGCGAATCACGCGCCATTTGTCTATCGGGGCGGGAAATGAGCGCCGGCGCGCAAGCCGGATCGCCCTGTCTATCGCAACCCAGCACATCACGCGCGAGTACAGGAACTCGTACGGCCCGTTTCTGACCTCCCAGATACTGTCGTCGCGCCGCTGCCAGTTGGTGGTGACCCAGTTGACCATCCGCACCAGGTTGTTCCACAGCGCGTAGGAAATCGGCTCGCCGTACTTGTCATAAAGATAGACCGCGTCCATCGCCTCGCCCGCGATGTCGAGCTGAAGCTGACCGCTTGCGTCGTTTCCGATTCGCACCGGCGAGGAACCGCGATAACCCTCCAGATGGGGCAGTGTCAGCTCCTTAAGGTCGCGCCGCCCATCGATTCCGTACATCAGTCTCAGCGAGCCGTCGGGTTCGAGGTCTTCGAAGCGCGCTTCGAGCCAGTCCATGAATGCACCCGCTTCCTGCGTGTACCCAAGCCGCATCAGCGCGTACAGCGAGAACGAAGCGTCGCGAATCCAGGTAAAGCGGTAGTCCCAGTTGCGCCCGCCGCCAAGCTGTTCGGGCAGACCGAAGGTCGGTGCCGCGACGAGCGAACCGAAATCCTGCGAGGTCAGCAGCTTGAGCGTTAGCCCCGATCGGTTGACCGCTTCGCGCCATCGCCCCGTGTAGGTCGAACGCGCGACCCATCGCCGCCAGAAGTTCATCGTCTGCTTGAACGACTCCGGTACGTAATCGCGCGCGGCCGACGGCGAGTCGCCGTCCGCGGTTGCCGGCTCCAGCACGAAGTCCACGTACTCACCCGCGCCGAGTGTGAACTCCGCGACCGCATCGCCGTCCACCAGGCGCATCGGAACTCTGCCGCGCAGGCGAAGCGCCGTCCCGTCGTTGCCCTCGGAGGTGAACACGACGCCCTCATCCGTTTGCTCCGCGCGATGGCGCGCGCGCGCATAGTCGAAGCGCGGCGCACACAGCAACCGGTAGGTGACCTGGCCACGCACGGTTCGGGCGCGCCTGACCAGCGTGTGGCAACGTCCGCCGACCTCTTCGACCGGCATGAAGTCAGAGAC
>JBJKQX010000143.1:0-10662 GCA_046704965.1 Binataceae bacterium (SeqCode) | reverse complement strand
GAATTCGAGTATGTGCGCACCTTTGCCGGGGAGCCGGTGCCTCGCGACATCGGTTCAGCGGATGGGCTGGTCGTGATGGGCGGTCCGATGGGCGTTTACGAGACCGACCGTTACCCGTTCCGTTCATCCGCGATGAGATCGTTCTAATCGGAAAAGCACTCGACGCGGACAAGTCGGTGCTGGGCGTATGCCTCGGAAGCCAGCTCCTTGCGGCGTCGCTTGGCGCCCGCGTCACACGCGGCACGGCCAAGGAAATCGGATGGTACCCGGTTCGACTTGCCGACGAGGCACGGGAAGATTCCCTGATGCACGGTTTGCCGGAATCGTTCACCGCGTTTCATTGGCATGGCGACGTGTTCGAACTTCCACGCGGCGCGGTCGCTCTCGCTTCGTCCGCTCTGACCGCGGTGCAGGCGTTCCGCTACGGGGCGAAGGCGTGGGGACTGCTGTTTCACATGGAAGTGACCGACGAAGCAGTCCACGCGATGGTGCGTGAATTCGCCGACGAAGTAACCGAGTCTGGCGCTGACGGCGACGCTATTCTCGCCGCTGCGCCCGGTCATTTGTCCGCGCTCGGCACAATCGCACCCACCGTATTCTCGCGATGGGCCGTAATGGTCGCGCCCGCCTGACTCTCGTCACGCTGAGGTCGACAAGCTGCCCGCGTTTCCGCTTCAGCGCCGACGCTCGTACCGTAAAAGTCGCCGTCAGGCCGCGTGGGCAGTCGGACCCGCCGGGCGAAAGCGAATCGGCATGTGCTTGATTCCCGAGACGAAGTTGGAGCGCAGCCGCTCGACCGGACCGGCAGGCTCGATATCCCGCAAGCGGCGCATCACTTCGTCGACCATCACGCGCAACTGCAACCGCGCAAGGTTGGCGCCGATACAGAAGTGCTCGCCGTGACCGAAAGCGAGATGGTCATTGGGGGAGCGCGCGATATCGAACGTATCGGGACGCGGGAAAACGTCTTCGTCGCGATTGGCCGACGCGTTCCATACCACGACACGGTCGCCAGCGTGGACGTCTCGGTCACGCAGTCGGATATCACTCTTTGCCGTGCGCATCACGTGCGTAACCGGACTGCTCCATCGAAGGAACTCTTCGATCGCCGGGGTGACCAGTGAAGCATCGCCGTTCAGTCGCGCCATCTGGGCCGGATTCTGAAGCAGGGCAAGTAATCCACCCGAAGTTGCGTTGCGGGTCGTCTCCTGGCCGCCGATTATCAGCAGGAAGCAGTTGAACAGAACTTCGAGGTCGTTCAGATGCGCGCCATCGATTTCGCCGTGGAGTAGAGCGCTGACCAGGTCATCGCCGGGCTCGGCGCGACGCTCCATTATGATTTTCGAGAAGTAGCTGAAAGTCTCGGCTTCGGCCGCCATCCCGGTCTCATGAGCGCTGCGGCCCTGCTGATATTCGGGGTCGTCGGTGCCTATCGACATGTTGGCGAGCCGGAACATCAGGTCCCGATGCTCGCGCGGGATACCGAGCATCTCGCAGATGACGGCGGTCGGAAGTTGCGCGGCGACGTCGACCACGAAATCGCATTCGCCCCGCTCGATTACGGAATCGATTATCTCGGCAGCGATACGCTTGATGTTGGGTTCGTAGGTGGCGACGGCGCGCGGAGTCAGGCGCCGGTTTATCAGCGAGCGAATCTGCCCGTGGCGCGGCGGGTCGGAAAGAATCATCATCTGCCCGAAGCCCGCGGCTTCCTCGTTGGGGATGTTCACCATCTGAAGCGCGATACCGCGTTCCGAGCTGAAGCATGACGGGTTGTGGTAGACGCTCATCGCGTCGTCATATTTCGTGATCGCCCAGAATCCGCCCTTGGAACCTTTGTCGTGCCAGTGGACGGGCGCCTCGCGACGGAGCGTGCGCCACGCTTCATGCGGGTCGCCGCTCACGAACATCTCAAGGTCCGTAAGGTCGATCTCTTCAAGTTTCATCGGTGACCTCGCAAGCGGGCGAAGATGGTTTGTTCGATAGTAGATGAAATACCGGCGGCATCCCAATGATGCTCGTCAGGCCCGGCGATGCGACGACGCGGAGACGGCAGCTTCAAGTTCAAGCAGTCTGCGCTTTCGGTCCAGTCCCCATCTGTAACCACCCAATGTGCCGTCGCGGCGAAGTGCCCGATGGCACGGGATGAGAATCGAAACAGGATTTGCGCCTCCTGCCGTGCCCACGGCGCGTGCTCCGCGTGGTGATCCGAGCCGAATCGCGATCTCACCGTAGGAACGCGTCGTCCCGACCGGTATCGCGAGGAGTTCGTCCCACACCCGGCGCTGAAAGGGCGTTCCGTTCACGTCGAGCTTGAGGGTGGGAAACGATCCGCGGCCCTCAAGGAAGGCGATTATCGCCTCGGCATGCCCGGTAAGCGACGCGTCGTCGCGTCGCAATGTGGCATCCGGGCGATCCGAGCGAAATTCCTCTTCGAGCGTCCGTTCGGAGGCGCCGATTCCGAGCCATGCGATACCCGCGTCGGTCGCGGCGATGAAGAGCAGGCCGAGCGGAGATTCGACCACCGTGTAGCGAATCGAGTTATGCCGGCTCGATCTGTCACCACGCCGTTTCATTACGAATGGCGCTCCGCCGTTTGCTCAGCCCTTGGGCAGTTTCAGTACGCGCTCGCCGATAATGTTGTGCTGGATCTCGCTTGAGCCGGCGGCGATCGTAAGTCCGCGCGCGGCAAGCGCCCGATGGATCCATCTGCCGCCCTGAACCGCGCCGATCGAATCGCCCTCAAGGCCCGCATAGCAACCGAGCAACTCGTCGGCGAACATCGCGAGACGCAAGTTGAGTTCTGTGCCGAAAAGCTTGCCGAAGGAACTCTCCGGTCCCGGCACCTTGCCCTTGAGTTGCGAGGTCAGCGAACGGTATCGCGATAACCGATGACATCGCCCCTCGGAAACGAATTGCGCCAGCTTTTGACGGACGTAAGGATGCTTGTGCGCCGGAACACCGTCGAAATCGACGGTTTTCGAGAGTTCAACAAGCTCGTTGATGGTGCGCTCGATCGGGTGGCGCGTGCCGCCCGAGACGCGCTCGAACATCAGCGTCGCGATCGAGACCTGCCATCCCTGGTTCAACTCGCCGACCAGGTTTTCCTTCGGCACGCGGACGTTGTCGTAGAAGACCTCGTTGAAACCTGTCTCGCCGGTAATCTGCGTCAGCGGTCTCACGGTCACTCCCGGGCTCTTCATGTCGACCAGCAGGTAGGAGATGCCCTTGTGTTTGGGCGCGCTGGAGTCGGTGCGTACCAGCAGGACCTGCCAATGGCTCCGCTGGGCCAGGCTGGTCCATACCTTCTGGCCGTTGACCACGAAGGAGTCACCCTCGATCGCGGCGCGAGTCTGCAGGCTGGCAAGGTCGGAACCCGAGTTGGGCTCGGAGTAACCCTGGCACCATATTTCCTCGCCCGTGAGCATCGGTTTCAGAAAACGCTTTTTTTGCGCCTCGGTGCCCATGAGCATGATGGTGGGACCGATACGGTCGATGCCGAGCTGATTGGCGCCGTGAAGCGGCAGACCAAGGCGCAGGACTTCATCCTGGTAGATTGCCTGCTCGACCAGTCCGGCTCCGCCGCCGCCCCATTCCTTTGGCCAGTGCAGGGCGACGTAACCCGCCTCGTAGAGCCTGCGATGATATTCCTTCAATTTGCGCCACTGGCCGTCGTCGCGTACGTCGAAAAGACTTGCGGTGGATTGTCCAAGGCCGTCGGCGCCGAAAACTTCAGCGGAGTTCTTCTCGAGCCACGCGCGAAGTTTCTCGCGGAATTTTTCCTGTTCGGGCGTATACTTGAAATCCATTGCAGCTCCGAAGGTGTCGTTCGAATCGCGGCGAGTATAGCGCCTTGGCGACTCTTTGGTTAAGACGGAACCCTCCGACGCGCTCGTTCAAGGCCGTGGCGAGCGCTGCTCGCTTTCGCCGGCGCCGATTCGGCGAAAAACGCCGAAGCGCTGGCGTCACGAGGGCATTGCTGGTTATACCCTTTGCTGGCTATATCATTGGTGGAATTTTTTTTTGCTGCGGCCCGGAGCTGATGCGTCGGGCGCGAACGAATCCATAAGCAGGACTGGTGACGAAACGAGATGGCGTACAAGACGATTCAGGTCCCGACCGACGGCGAGAAGATCACGCTAGGTTCCGACGGCAAACTTAATGTTCCAGACCAACCTATACTTCCCTTCATAGAAGGTGACGGGACCGGACGCGACATCTGGCGTGCGTCGCAATACGTCTTCGACAACGCGGTCAAGAAAGTCTACGGTGGCAAGCGCAAGATCGTCTGGATGGAGACGTTCGCGGGCCAGAAAGCCTACGACAAGTTCAACACGTGGCTGCCCGACGACACGGTCGAGGCGTTTCGTGACTATCTGGTCGGTATCAAGGGGCCTCTGACGACCCCGGTCGGCGGCGGCATACGCTCGCTCAACGTCGCGCTGCGCCAGATGCTCGATCTCTACGTGTGCCTGCGCCCGGTGCGTTACGTCCAGGGGGTTCCGAGTCCGGTCAAGCAGCCCGAAAAGGTCAATATGGTGATCTTCCGTGAGAATACGGAGGACATCTACGCTGGTATCGAATGGCCTGCGGAATCGCCCGAGGCCAAAAAGGTTATCAAGTTTCTGCAGGAAGAGATGGGCGTGACCAAGATGCGATTTCCCGAGACTTCGGGAATCGGCATCAAGCCGGTGTCGCGCGAGGGTTCCGAGCGCCTGATTCGCGCCGCTATCGACTACGCGATCCAGCACAAGCGCAAGAGCGTGACCTTTGTCCACAAGGGCAACATCATGAAGTTCACCGAGGGCGCCTTCCGCGACTGGGGCTATGAGCTGACCCGCCGCGAGTACAAGGGACGCGCCGTCGGATGGGACGATTGCGGCGGAAAACCGCCCGAGGGTCAGGTGCTCGTCAAGGACGCTATCGCGGATATCACTCTCCAGCAGGTCCTGACGAGAGCCGACGAGTTCGACGTGATTGCCACCATGAACCTGAACGGCGATTACCTGTCCGACGCGCTCGCCGCGCAGGTCGGAGGTATCGGAATCGCTCCTGGCGCGAACATCAACTACATAACCGGGCATGCGATTTTCGAAGCAACCCACGGGACCGCGCCGAAGTATGCCGATCAGGACAAGGTCAATCCCGGATCGGTCATTCTTTCGGGTGTGCTGATGTTCGAACACATGGGATGGCAGGAAGTAGCTGACGGAATTATCCGAGGAATGGAGCGGGCAATCGCCAACAAGACCGTTACATATGACTTCGAGCGGCTGATGACCGGCGCAAAGCTGCTCAAGTGCTCGGAGTTCGGAAAGGCGATCGTGGAAAATATCTGAACCGCCCCAAAATTGTATTGTTCCGGGGGCTTCGCGCGAATGTGCGGAGCCCCTTTTTTCGACGATGACCCGGAAACGCCGGATGGAAGCCGCCGCGTCCGGACCGACGAACGCAGGCGTTGCCGATTCGCTCGAACGTTTTGGCAAATGACTCACTGGCTCCGCGATCGCAAGAGGCTTATGCTTGCGCGGGGCGTATGGTGAAAATTGAGACAACGTGGAACGGCCGGTGAAGATTTGCGCCTGAGCGCGCACCTGCAAAAGACGACGCCCGCCGAAGACCGACCGCTGCGCGATCCGGTCGGCCCACCGGCGGTCGAGCTGGTCGGCGTCAGCAAGTCCTACGACGGCGTTGACGCGGTACGCAATCTGTCTTTCGCAATCAAGCCGGGACAGATGTTCGGATTGCTCGGACCAAATGGTGCCGGCAAGACCAGCACGCTCAGGATGATGGTCGGCATCATGATGCCCGACGCGGGCGAATTGCGCCTGTTCGGCAAGCCGTTCGACCGCGGTAATCTGCACCGGATCGGTTACCTGCCCGAGGAGCGTGGTCTCTATCGCAAGATGAGCGCGCTTTCGAATCTTGCCTTCTTCGGACAACTGAACGGTCTGAGTGCGAGAGATGCGCGACGGCGGGCACGTGCGTGGGCCGAACGGCTGGGAATCGCCGAATGGATCGATCGAAAGCTCGAAGAGTTGTCCAAGGGGATGCAGCAGAAGATCCAGTTCATCGCCGCGCTGCTTCACGAGCCGGAACTGCTGATCATGGATGAGCCGTTCGGCGGACTCGACCCCGTAAACGTGGTGCAACTGAAGGACGTCCTGCTGGAACTGAAGAGATCCGGCCGCGCGATCCTGTTCTCGACCCATCGCATGGAGCAGGTTGAGAAGCTCTCGGACGCGATTTGCCTGATGGACCATGGGAGCGTGGTTCTGGCAGGCGGATTGCGCGAGATAAAGGCGCGCTACGGCAAACGGTTTGTGCAGGTGGAGTATGAGGGCGCAACCTTTCCGCTGGCCGAGCATCGGCTGGTCGAGTCGGCCCACGACTATGGCAACTATGCCGAATTACAACTGCGGTCGGGCGTCGATTCTCAGGAATTGCTGCGCGATCTTTCCGCGCGATGCCGTATTACGCGCTTTGAGGTGATGGAGCCTTCGCTCGAACACATCTTTATCGAGGCGGTGACGAAGAGCGATGGATAGGCAGGGGCTGCGAAACGTCTGGCTCGTGTTCAAGCGCGAATATATCGAGCGTGTGTATTCGCGCTCCTTCGTGCTGACGACGCTTCTGATGCCTGCCTTTCTGCTCGCCACGGTACTCGTTCCCGCGGCCCTTTCCGGACCGATGAGCGCCGTGGCGCACACCGTTGTAATCGTCTCGCCTGACCGGACGCTGGGCGCTTTGGCGAGCCATCAACTGGAGACCGGGACCGAGGGCGCCTTCAGAGCAAGGGTGGTCACAAACGCTTCGCCTTCGGAGCGTGAACGGCTCGACCGTGAGCTGCGCCGGGGGCATATCGACGCCTACGTATGGCTTACGCCCGACGTGCTCAAAACCGGCGACATCCTCTATTTCACGCGTCGGCCCGGAGACTTCGTGGGTCGTGAGCTGGTGGACAACGCGGTGACATTCGCAATCAGGCGCGAACGCCTGATCAAGCGCGGCGTTGCGCCCTCAGAGGCGGAAGCGATGCTGGGCGGCGTGAAAATGAAGACGGTCGACGTCGGCGCGCGAGGCCCACACAGACGGAGCGACCCGCTCAGTGGGATGCTGGCCGCGTTCGGGCTGGTGTTTCTGCTTTTCATCACGCTGCTGTCCTACGGCGTGATGGTGATGCGGTCGATAATGGAGGAAAAAGGCTCGCGGGTGATTGAAGTGCTGCTATGCTCGCTGACCGCGCGCCAACTGATGGCGGGGAAGATAGCGGGCACCGGGACTGTCGGCCTGACCCAGGCGGCGGTATGGGGTGCGATCATCATTCTGCTCGCACCGTGGATTGCGACGATTCTTCACTCTGGCACGACGGTCCATTTGGCCGCCTCGTGGCTGATCTATTTCGCCGTGTTCTACGTTTTGGGATTCCTGCTGTACGCGGCGCTATTCGCGGCGGTGGGAGCAGCGTTCGATTCGATGGACGACGCGCAACAGTGGAACTTTGTCGTCATCTCGCCGCTGATCGCGGCGAGCGTTCTGATGGGACCGGTTGCCGGTGCTCCGGATTCGTCTTTTGCCGCCGCCGCCTCGATGGTTCCGTTCTGTTCCCCGCTCCTGATGTACACGAGAATCGTGGTGGGCCATCCGCCGCTGTGGCAGATTTGTCTGTCGATAGCGCTGCTGCTGGCGACTACCTACCTGGCTTTTCGCGTGTGCGCGCGAATCTATAGGGTCGGAATTCTCATGTACGGAAAGCGCGCACGGTTCGGCGAAGTAATAAGATGGGTGCGTTACCCCTGAAGCGTCGATTCGCGTCGGCGATGCAGACCGGCGTGATGTCCGTGACGACCGGGTGCGCTCGGCCGGCCGAGTGTGTCCACGCCCGACGGAAGTGATGAATCAATCGCGCGCAGTGCTGGAGGGCGCTCAAGTTTGCGAGTGGAAAAAGAACGTGGTAGTTAAGATTCGCTGATTAATACGCCTCTGTTTATAAGCCAAACTTCAAAACGAAATATCGATTTCTGACGGTCGGGGAGTATAGTGGCAAGGAAAAAGATTGCGTTCATCGGTTCGGGTAATGTGGGTGCCACCTGCGCCCATCTGTGTTTTCTGCGGGGTTTGGGCGATATCGTCCTGTACGACATCATTGACGGGCTCCCGCAGGGCAAGGCGCTCGACATGCTTGAGTCGGCACCGGTGCTCGGTATTGACGTGAACGTGACCGGCACCACGGACATCAGCGTAATCGAGGGGGCCGACTGTTGCGTGGTGACGTCGGGGTCGCCTCGAAAGCCGGGCATGAGCCGCGACGACCTGCTCAAGATCAACGCCAAGGTGATGAACGATGTCGGCGGGGCTATCAAGAAGCATGCGCCCAACGCCTTCGTGATAGCGGTCACCAATCCGCTCGACGCGATGGTGACGCAGATGAAGCGCGTCACCGGTTTTCCCAAGAGTCACGTGGTTGGCCAGGCGGGAGTTCTCGACTCGGCACGGTACCGGACATTCCTTGCCACTGAACTTGGCGTCTCGGTTCAGAGCGTGCAGGCGATGGTGCTTGGTGGGCACGGTGACGACATGGTTCCGGTGCGCAGTTACACCAGCGTCGGCGGAGTTCCGATCGAGCGCTATATTCCCGCGAGTCGTCTCGAGGAAATCGAGCAGCGCACCCGCAAGGGCGGCGGCGAGATCGTGAACCTGATGAAAACCTCGTCCTACTACGCTGCGGGCACGGCGGTATACAAGATGGTGGAAGCCTACATGCTCGACCGCAAGGAGATGATGCCGGGCGCGGCCTATCTTGAGGGCGAGTACGGTGTGAACGGACTGTACGCCGGGGTGCCCGTAGTAATCGGAGCCGGCGGTGTCGAGCGGATTGTCGAGATCGAGCTTACCGAGGCGGAAAAGAAAGCCTTTGAAAGCTCTGTCGGCCACGTGCGCGAACTGGTCGAGGCCATGGACAAGGTCTTGGCCGAGTCCAAGTGATTGGGCGTCCGGATCGCGGGTCGAGCCTGCGTGACCGAGATTGGGCGTCGTGAGTTCGTTCCCGGAGTCGTCGCCGCGCGACGCTGTCCGGGAGTGAGATTCTGGTCGCGAGTGTATAGTGTCGCGCGGGTGATTGGCGCGCAAAGGCTGCGCGAGCGAAATTCTCGCGATTTCGTTTGAAACTGGAAAACTTCAAGCTATACTTTTGCGACTTTTGAGAAATCGCAGCCTTGCTGATGTTGAGGTGGCTGTGTCGTTAGCGTACTTAATGTCGGATCGGTGTCTCGGAGCCGGTCGGAGAGTTAGGTGGAAACGTCCTCGCACGATATTCTTTTGATTGGCGGCGGTGGCGCGGGCTTACGCGCCGCAATTGCCGTCTCTGAAACCAATCCCAAGCTCGACGTCGCGGTGCTTTCGAAGGTTTATCCGATGCGGAGCCATACGGTCTCGGCCGAAGGCGGTGCCGCCGGAGCTATCGCAAGTGACGATAGTCTGGACGAGCACGCCTACGACACCATTTCGGGCAGCGACTGGCTGGCCGATCAGGATGCCGTGGAAGCCTTCGTCAACGAGATCCCCAAGGAACTGTTCCAGTTGGAGCATTGGGGATGTCCGTGGAGCCGGGAACCTGACGGACGGGTCGCGGTGCGGCCGTTCGGAGGAATGAAGAAGAAGCGCACGTGGTTTGCCGCCGACAAGACCGGCTTCCACATGCTGCATACTCTTTTTCAGACCTCGCTCCAGTTCGGAGTGACCCGCTACGACGAAACCTTCGCGACCAAGCTTCTGGTCGAGGACGGCCGCGTATGCGGTGCCGTCGCAATCGAACTTCGGACCGGCCGTATCCGGGTAATCTTCGCCAAGGCCGTGATCATGGCAACCGGCGGATGCGGTCGCGTGTTCCCGTTCACGACCAACGCCGGCATATGCACGGGCGACGGGATGGCGCTGGCTTATCGGGCCGGTGCCCCGCTAAAGGACATGGAGATGGTCCAGTACCATCCCACGGGTCTTCCGTTCACCGGAATCCTGATTACCGAAGCGGCGCGCGCCGAAGGCGGATGGTTGGTCAACAAGGACGGCTACCGCTTTTTGCAGGACTACGATCTTGGCAAACCGACCCCCACGCCGGTGCTTCGCAGCATGGAACTCGGTCCTCGCGACCGCGTTTCGCAGGCGATTTGGGGCGAGATCCAGAAGGGACGCGCGCTGGAAGGTCCCTACGGCCAGTACGTTCATCTCGATCTGCGCCACTTGGGCGAGAAGAAGATCATGGAGAGACTCCCGATGGTGCGGGAACTTTCCATGAAGTACGAGAACGTCGACCCGGTCCATCAGTTGCTCCCCATACGGCCCGTCGTTCACTACATGATGGGTGGCATTCATACGAACATTCATGGCGCGACCCCGCTTAAGGGCCTCTTTGCGGCGGGCGAGACGGCGTGCGTGAGTATCAACGGGTCCAACCGGCTCGGCTCGAACTCGCTGGGTGAACTGCTCGTGTTCGGGTCGCGTGCCGGCAAGGCGGCGGCGGATTTCGCACTCAACTCGGAGCCGCTAAACGAGGTCGCGCTGCAGGCACAGGCCGCCGATGAAGAGCGACGGCTCGAAAAAGATTTCCTGCACAAGACCGGCGGGACCGAGCGAATCGCCACAAATCGCACCGAGATGAACAAG
>JBJKQX010000142.1:0-3009 GCA_046704965.1 Binataceae bacterium (SeqCode) | reverse complement strand
GTCCGGATCGGCACCGCGGAAATTTATCGGCAGGTGGAAGAGCTCGAATCCGTAGTCGAGAGTATGGCTGTCGGCCAGGAGTGGGAAGGCGACGTGAGGATTGTCCTGTTCGTCAAGCTTCGCGACGGTCTCACTTTGGACGACGATTCGAAGGAGCAGATTCGACTGAGAATAAGGCAGAATCTGACGCCGCGGCACGTGCCGTCGAAAATAATTCAGGTGCCCGATATCCCACGCACCCGCAACGGAAAGCTCATGGAACTAGCGGTGCGAAATATCATCAACGGATTGCCGGTCGGCAACCGTGAGGCAAGCGCGAATCCCGAAGCGCTCGACTTCTTCGAGGACATCCCGGAACTGAACAAGAAGCCGCCGGCGCGAACCCGTGGCAGGCGCACATCCTGACGATTCCAAAATTCCCGCGATGTAATATCATGCGGCGTGCGCCGCGCCGTGTTGCCCTCGCGGGCGCCACGGGACAATTTCAATTTCGTGACGCGACGTTGGAAGTTTCGCGGGGGTAGTCGCCGGGCGTTGGTCGTTGAGTGGTTCGGCGGCTGGTCGCGCCAAGGACGAGTCGCGCGAGCTATCGTCAGCGGGCGCAATTCTTTGACGGAGAAAGCAGGATGGACAGGTTTCGCCGCGCAGTGCATTTCGTGCCGGGGGCAAATGACAAGATGCTGCAGAAGTCACTCGCTCTTGGTGCCGACACACTGGTGCTTGATTTGGAAGACTCGGTCACGCCGGACAACAAGGATTCCGCGCGCGCGACCGTTACCAGGTGGCTTAGCGAGGTTGACTTCGGGACGCACGAGCGGATGGTGCGGATGAATCCGCTCGAAACGCCGTGGGGACGTATCGATCTTGAAACCACCATGGAGGGCCGACCGGATTCCTACATGGTGCCGAAGGTCCGAACGCCCGACGACGTGCTTGAAATCGATTCAATCCTGACCGGCCTGGAGCATCGTTTCGGATACCCGGAGCGCAGCGTCAAGCTTCTGGTGCTGGCGACGGAAACGCCTCAGGGACTGCTTAACATCAAAGAGATTGCGTCCTGTTGTCCGCGCGTGGACAGCCTGTCATGGGGCGCTGAAGATCTTTCCGCGGCCATCGGGGCACGCCGCAATCGCGATGAGCGCGGCGAGTTTCTGGAGGTCTTCCGCTACGCGCGTATCATGACTCTGCTCAGCGCGACCGCCGCGGGCATCCAGCCGATAGACACCGTCTATGTCAATATCAAGGATCCGGCGGGATGCCGTCGCGATTGCCGCGAGGGCGCCGTGATGGGGTTCACCGGCAAGGTCACCATCCATCCGTCGCAGATCGAAATCGTCAATGAGGTCTTTACGCCCTCGGCCGAGGAAATAGCGGACGCCGAGGAATTGCTCGCCGCCTTCGAGGAAAATCGCAAGGTCGGAAAGATGGCATTCAGCTTCAGAGGCGAGATGGTGGACGTGCCGCATCTGGAACGCGCGCGTAGAATCCTCGCGATGGCGCGTCGCGCGAATAACCACTAGTGAATCAATCGCCTGGCCAAACCCGCGCGGCGGTGGACACCTCCCGTTAGGGATTAGGCGGTTGCGAAAGCTGGAAGAGCAGATCCAGCAGGGCGCTCGAGCCTTCCGGACCCACGATCTCAAGCGAAAGCTCGCTTTGGCGCTCGGTCAAGTTGAATTCGAAAAAGGGGCAGCACTCCATCTCGCGTCGTACGAACTCACGCAGCCTGGCGTCGGCGTCGGGCGAGCGATTAATGCGCAGTCGGAGTCCATTCGTGGTCCTTTTACGCTCGATCACCCCGCTGGAGACGAGCGAGTGCAGACTCTGAACGACTTGAAAGAGTTCCTCACCGCTCTTCGAACAGCAGAACGTGCGCGCATCATTCATTGTTTGACTCCTGGTTTGCCCGACCGTCATGAGAGACAACTGTCTCAAGGAACGTCGGGATAGATTATGCGGTCCAAAGAAGATAAAACCCCAAAGCCAGCAGGACGATGCCCGCCGCTCTGTTGATCCATCCTTGCGACGCAGCACCTGCGAAGCGCCGGGACAGCCGACTTGCACCAGTCCCGATAAGTAGTATCGGAATGCCGATGCCAACCCCGTAGAGTAACATCAGAAGAGCGCCGTAAAGCAGTCTGCCTTGATAAGCTGCGTAGGACAGAATTGCCGCAAGCACGGGAGAGCCGCACGGCGCGAAGACCAGAGACAAAGCAAAGCCGGTGAAAAATGTACCACTGACGCTGCCCGTCTTTCGGATTTCCGGAGAACGCCCCAAGGGGAGTCGAATCCATCCGAATGCGTATAAACCCATAAGGATGGGTACGGGCGCGACCGCATAACGCACCCAGCTGCCCGCGATCGACCTCACGGTGTGGCCGAGCATCGCGGCTGTCACACCCAGCGCAGTCGTCGCGACGATCACTCCGAATACGAAGGCAACCGCGTTGCCCAGGACGAGACGCGGTCGCGAGTCGCCCTCGGGGCTTTCGGCGGCGACGCAGCAGGTCGCGGCTGCAGCCGGGTACATCACCAGATTGCACGGCATCAACGACACCACCAGGCCGCCCAACAGCGCTAACGGCAGCGCGAGCGCGCTTCGGCCCGCCAAGGAGGTTTGTATAAGCCTTTCGGCTTCAGCGATCATGAATTCTCCCCAATACCCACAACGCGCTGAACGCGAATTACCTACTTCGGCAACGCATATCGTTGCGTCCGGAACTCCGTAACAATCGACCAACTTTCCTTCATTTGGAATCCTCCGGCGTGCACTCGCTCGTACAACCGCAGGATCGAGATTCGCCTTGTGGCTCCAGTTCTCCGGGAGCCCGGTCCTGCACGTAGGTTTCGCCGCTTTGCAGGGATTGCTCGGCGCGCGCCAGTTCGCGGCCCAGATAGGCAGCATGGTCAAGTCGGGTAACAAGCCCGCGTTCGATGGCCGTGCTATAGAGCGCGATGGATGACGTGCCTTCGATCACACAGTCGAGCATGCCGGCATTTGTGTAATGG
>JBJKQX010000141.1:0-3212 GCA_046704965.1 Binataceae bacterium (SeqCode) | reverse complement strand
GGATGCCACGTGATCGTGGAAGCGCCGGTTGCCCACCATCGCAAGGGTGGTCCCTTCAACGTGCGTATCGACATGACGGTGCCGCGGGCCGAATTGACGGTAACCAGGCAGGGCGCCGAAGACCTGTCGGTTGCGATCCGCGACGCCTTCGACGCAGCCCGCCGTCGGCTCGAGGATCACGTGCGCGAAATACGCGGCGACGTGAAGGCACACGAAGGCTTGCCGGTTGCGCGGGTTGCCAGGCTGTTCGCGAATGAAGGCTACGGATTCCTCGAAACGCCGGACGGACGCGAGATCTATTTCCATCGCAACAGCGTGCTCGAAGGTCACTTTGACGATCTTCGTCCCGGTGCCGAGGTCCGCTTCAACGAGGAGATGGGCGACAAAGGTCCGCAGGCAAGCACCGTCGCGATTCTGGGCGGTAAGCGCAGATAAGACCGCTCGGAGAGTTTCCGCGAGACGACGCTGCCACGCGGAGAGCCCGATCCGTCTGAGCCGCGCAATCGCGTGCACGACCGTTCGCCCTCTGCCCAACGACGGCACCGGCTTTCGCCCGCACCCTTCGTATCGCATCAGAGCAGATGCGACGTTGCGATTCGGGCGGGCGGCCGGGGACGGCAAGCTTGGCTTATTTGCCGGTCGTGACAGCGCGCGCCTGCTACGGATGGACGGCGAGAACGTCGAAGCCGTTTTCTTCGAGCGCCTGCACCACGCCTCCGATATCGTCGCTTCGCACACGCACGTAGAACACCGGCGATTCCTCGTTCTCAACCCTGTAGGTCCCGAGCCCGAGAACCTCGCCGCTTTGCTGCGCCGCAATTTCGGCCGCCGCCGCTATCCGTTCCGCGTCGCCGGCGAGCGAGACGTCGATTCGTGAGCTGTCCTCGCCGGCGGCTCCAACGAAACTGAGGAACGCGCCCAGCATATCGCTCGCCGTGATCATTCCGACCAGCGCCCCATGATCGTCCACAACCGGCAGCCCGCCTATCTTATGTTGCAGCATCAGATGGGTGGCGTGTTCCAGCGTGGTCAAGGGCGTCACCGTGACGACCGGCTTCGACATCACCGCGCTGATTTTGGTCCGGTCAAGATGGCTCAGGTTCTGCCTCAGGTCGCGGTCGGTCAGGATTCCAACCACGTCGCCCTTCTCCACCACCGGCAAGCGGCGGAATCGCCCGGCGTTCATCTTTTTTGCCGCCTTGTCGAGCGTATCGGTGGGGCCGACGGTAACCGGATTATGCGTCATTTTCTGCCCGACTCTCATCGCACTCTCTCCTGTTAACGCGATTTGCCTTCCAAACTGCCAGGCTATCCAGCGGGCTCTCAGCGTCGCACGTATTTCAACTCCTTAGCAGAGCAATCCCTATTCCACTTGAGGCCGCTAAAAAGAGGGCTTGAACGGTCGAAACCGACCCCATACGAGACGCGCGGGCGCAAAGTCGTGTTTCGAAAGGACTCACGGACAGAAGGTGGACACAGGCTCGAGACAAGCCTGCGCCGAGTCATTCTCGTGTCGATGCGCAGAAGTGAAGAGTCAGTCGGCGCCGGCTTGGGCGGTCGCCTCGCTCGCCGCCATCACCCGCTTGGTATAGCGAGCAGTGTAAACGAAACCGAAAATCACTCCGGCCAGCGGTACCAGCGTGGCGACGGGCAGCGGATGCCCGGTCAGCGGACTGAAATAGACGATCAGCAAATTGGCGGTAAAGATGCCGCACCAGAGAAGGGTTATCATCTTGCAGGTTCGAACAAACAAGGGAGTGTCCCACTGTTCGGGCGGCGAGGTTTCACGCGCATATTGCAGTGCGAAGGGCGCTCCCAGCGCTATCGAGCCCCATCCGGTCGCCGCAAACGCTACCCACAGAATGAGCAGGCTGTAACGCTGATAAAGCCACGGCCCCAACGCGATTGTCGCGATCAGCCCAAGGACGAAAAAACCCAGCGCGGTCAGGTCGGGAAGCTTGACCTTCGCGGAACGGCGGCGCTCAAGGATCGCGAACCCGAGATAGACCACCAGAGCGCCCACGGTGGCGGCTATCCAACTGTTTCTGAAAGCGAAGATGCTGTATACGACCCACGCTCCAAGAGGAAGTAAGGCGGCGCCACGCGGAAGCGGTTGAGGCTGTGCTACTGCCACATCATTCACTGTCGTTGCTCCCCGTACGCGTCTGAAGCGAGCGATACCGATTCGCTGAAACGCCAGCCGCGCAATAGTCTCAGTTCCGACTCTTAGGTGCCCGGCGAGTTCGATGTCAAGTGTCGTCCGATGGGCCCGCCGCCATTGGACAGTTCGCCCGACGTCGCGCTCGGACCTCAGGGGAAAACGACGCGCGGCGAATTACCGTGAACCGGCGAAGGAAACTCCCTGGCTGCCGCCGACCTCGCCCGCGCAAAGAGCGCGGCGACATTGTCGCGATAAATGAGCTTCCAGTTCCGGTCATTCGAGACCAGTCCGTACGCCTTCGAAGCGGGAGGAATCAACACGAACTGGTTGGGGTATTCCGCATCGAGAACCCGCCGACCCCCCGGACGGTCGAAATAAAATTTCAGGTAATCTCTTAGAATTTTATCGGGATACAGGGTCTCCGCCCGCTCTTCGACAAAAATCCTGCTCTTCGGCTCCATATGCCACATCACGTAGCTGGCCCATCGAAACTCGCTCAGGATGTTGCCATGCATTCCGTGGCTCTCCATGAAGGCCACAGCGCCGACCGGGTAACGCACTCCAGTTTTCACCCTGAGACGACCGGAGAACATGCCTCCGATCCACACAAGCGCGAGAATCATTATTCCGGCCACGATCGGGTTGAACCCGGAATCAAGTGCGCGGAGTTTTCCTCGGGCGGCGCGCCGCGCGAAGAACAACTCCGCATGGCGCGCAAGGGGCACCGCGATGACTATCTCGGCGAGGACCTGGAACCTTACAGTGTGAAAGCTCGCCGCGACGAATACAGCCGAGACAGTGAGCAGTCCGATGTCTTCCCACGACGGCGCGAGTCCGACGAATACCGCCAGAGAAGTGAACACGCCGAGCGGTATCAGGATATCCATCAGCAAGCTGCCAAACGCCCGCGTCCCGAGGTCGTCGGCCATCGCGCCAAGGAGCGGCTGCCAGTCAACCATCATCTTGTGCCAGGCGGAGTTCCCGACGGAGCTCAGGACAATCACCCACATGTGAAACCCGAACGGGTTGGCACACGTCGCGAGCGCGCAAG
>JBJKQX010000140.1:0-8734 GCA_046704965.1 Binataceae bacterium (SeqCode) | reverse complement strand
ACCAGTTCCGCCTGCAGCATCCGCTCCTGCGCCAACCGCACTTCGGTCGGCGAAGAAACTACTCGTTCCTGTGGTTCCATTGCTCCCGTCTCCTCTCGGTTAGCAGGGGGGAGTTTCAAACGACATCTGAGGGGGGAGTTTCACATGACGCCTGACACCCCTGGCTAGTTCGTGGATTTGTTGGGCAGGGACCTTGGGGCACTTGGCGAAGTCGAACTCCTCAAGCGTCTTCATCCGCGGCCGGCGCGCTTCGCGGATGCGCCGCTCGACGAGCCGCTGCTCCCGGTCCTCGAGTTCGGTTTGCAGCAGGGCTTCGAGATAACCCAGATGGGTGCGCCGCTCGCGCACCGCCTGCTCGGCGAGTTGGGTGCATTGTGCGGCCACGCTCGGCAGATGCAGGAGCCTGCACTGCTGGCGGATGGTGGCGCTTCCAGCGCCGGTGCTCTCCGCGTTCATGACGCCGCCTCCTGGCCGAGCAGTGCGTCGTAATCCGTAAGCGAAGGCTTCGGACGTTAATAGCGCGAGAGCGCTCCCAACTCGACCATATTGCTTTGCTCTCGGACCAGATCGGCAGCTTCGGCCAGATGGCGGATTGCTGCCGCGTCCGAACATCCGAGCGAGAGCGCTTCCTCCACTGCGCCGCGCGCGCTGATGCCCGTGTTGTTTTATGAGGCTCAGTACCTGGATCATCTGACGCGTGCCGCGCTGCTTTCCGTGGCGGCCTATCAGTTCGGCCAGCAGGCGATCGTAACTCTCCGGCCAAAGCCAGCGCCCGCGCCACGCAAGGAGCGGCTTCGATCCCGCCTGCGCTCGTTTCAGGGCGTCGAGGTAGTGCTCGAGATCGAGCACCTGCCGGTTGCGTTCATAGCTGCGCTCATGCCGTGCGATTAAGCGGCCCTCGTCGCACACTTCCACCTGACTCGGATAGAGCCGGACCTCGACCGTCCTGCCCGGCTGCGCCGCAACCGAATACAGGTTCCGTTCGCACCCGCACGCATCCGAGCCCGTCCACGTGCGGGAACGAGACCTCCGCCATCTCGAACCCGCTCTTGGCCAGCGGCAGCAGATGCGCGCGTTCCTCGATAATCAATGCTCCCACCGGCTGGTCTTGTCCCGCGATCCGACGCCGCTCATCTTCGCGACCCGTGAATACCGTATCGATCCTGTGGCCGAAGGGTCGAATGCTTTCGTTGATCTGGAGCATAAAGGCCAAACTTTTGGCAACCAATGGCAACCAGCGAGATCACGCAGACAGCTTACGCGATTGAGGCGGAGCAAAGCGACGTCGCGTTTAAACATACGGAGAGAGGATGTCTGGGAATACGGAGAAAGATTGCGGGGTTCTTACAAGTGACCTTGCCTGATTCGTAATCAGCAGGTCGTCGGTTCGAATCCGACGGGTGGCTCCAATCCTGCCCGAGGAAAGGGATTGTTGTTCGGTGCGGAGGTGCCGCGCGGCGCCCTCAACCTTGTGCTGTCCTGTCACGCCGTCGTAACGAGCGATTCCCGTCGGGACATCACCGGCTGGGTATCCGCCACCTGCCCCGGCGGCTGTTTGTCGGCATGCTGAGCAGGCTCCGCGGCGGCTCAATCCTTCATCGGAGTGGCGATCTCTACCAGCTCATCATCGGAAAGCCGCGTGAGAAGCGCTGCCGCATCTTTCTGGGCGTCGTGCTCGACGGCGCGGGACAACACTTCGTTCTTGGTTGATCCCCGCTTTGCTCCGAGAAACGGCTTGATGATCAGATAGACGACATCGCGCAACCGCATATAACGCAGGAAGTGGCGCAACAACCGCAGGGTCTGCAGCGGGTAGTGCGTGACCTTGTAGCGGAACAGCCGCTTGAATCCTGCCGTACGTTCCGCATTGATCACTTCGCCCGGCAGGCAGGTGGGATCAATTTCCGAGCACTTGAAATACTTATACCAATCGTCCGCATCATTGACTAATTTGCGCCGCAGATACTCCTGCCACAGGGGCGTACCGCGGTACACACAGAGGCGGTTGAAGGCGAACGTGTCGAGCCTGAGCTTCGCGGCGAAATCGAAGGTCGCCCGAATGTCCTCGACGGTCTCGTCGGGAGTACCGACCACGAAGAAACCGTGGACCAGCTCGATGCCCGCCTGCTTGGCGTTGGTTACCGCAGTTTCCACCTCCGCCAACGTCTGCTCTTTCTTCAGCCGGTCGAGCACCTTCTGGCTGCCGCTTTCAATGCCGAACATCAACGTCCGGCAGTGCGCCTTCGCCATGGCTGGAAAGAGATGCTGCGCCACTGAATCCACTCGCCCTTCGCAGCCCCACTGGATGGTGACCCCGCTGTCATTGATGCCTTTGCAGATCGCCTCGATGCGCTTGGGCTGCAGCAGAAAGTGGTCGTCGACGAAGTAGACAGCCCCGTAGCCCTGTCGCTGGAGGTGCTTGAACTCCTCGACCACATGCTGCGGGCTGCGCGCGCGCCATTTGCCTTCGTTGAACGTGGGGATGTCACAGAACACGCACGGCCACGGACACCCGCGGGAGGTCTGCATGGTCGTGAATCGCTCCATCGACAACACCGCCGGCACGTCGAGCGGCATCGATTCGATGAAATCGAGCGGCAGGCTTTCGCGGTCGGGGAACGGCCACTGATCGAGGTTGCGGTCCAGTGGCCGATTCGGAGCGTGGACCACTTTGCCGTCCTTCGTCCAGGTCAGGCCGGCGACAGTTTCAGGATCATCGAGGCGCTCGATCAGATCGAGCAGGAGTTGTTCGCCGTCTCCACGGCAGACGAAATCCACCTCCGGGCACTGCCGCTTCACTAGCTCGGCATTGAGCGTGGCGAATACGCCCCCGAACGCGAGGCGGACATTTGCATCGGCGGCGCGGATCTGTCGCGCGAGGATCTTGGCGTAGGGATAGCTCGTAGTGCTTAGAAAACTGAGTCCGACGAGCGCGGGCCGCTGTCGGCGGATCTCCTCAATGATGACTGCGTTGGGCGTTTCGGGGTTGGCCTGATCAAACATTACGCACTCATGGCCGGCGCGTTTGAGCACGGCTGACAGCGACAAGATGCCGATCGGTGGGAATCCCATGATGCGGAGATTGCCGTTAGGGCTCCGGGAGGCAGCCGACAGTGCGTAAAATTGCGGGTCGCGAACGTGTATTAGAAAAACGCGCATCGGCCGATTAACCTCTCAACGTAAATTTCCGTTTTTATCTTCTGCGTTGGGTTAGCGACCCTTTGGTCGCGCAGGCGGGGTGAACTGGCGGCTCCCGTTATCTTTAACCCGGTAAATTCGGTAGCTACTTTCTCTCATCGATTCGGGCATCTTAACTCTCGTCGTTCAAACGTATTCGGTCGCGATCAACGATGACCGGAAGGTGGTATTCCCCAATGTCGAATACTCGTCCCTTTCGGTGCATAAGATCGGCATGTAACGCGCGTCAGCCAGAATAACGGATTGATTCCAATACGACTGTGACGTGGCCGCTTCGAAGAGGTTACAAGCTCGCTCCGGCGTCACTTCAGCGGGCAGGGCTCCGACATCCACTGGTCGCTCACCGTGTTCTCAAGCGCATGGCCAGTGTCGTCAATTGCCCATACTCCGTGGCGGATGTCGGTGAAACGACAGAACCCTCGTCCGCAGCGTCGGCACGTATACGCCAGCCGGGAACCCCGCGTGGCGGACCAGTCCAGCATTTTCACCTTGAAGTCGTGCGAGTCCCAAAGATTCTCGGGCATATTAGTTATTGTCTCGCATCATCATTATCATGATGCTCCGTCACGTGGTTCGCTCACGTGCGGTGGGCCGATTGCGCCCCTTGCCGCTGTTCGTGGACGAGTCCACGTCGATTTTGATTCGGCGTCCGTTAAGTTCGCTGTTGTCCATCAGGCTGACTGCAACCGCGACGTCGGAGAGTTCAGCCATCTCCACGAAGCCGAATCCACGGCACAGCCCCGAACCCGCATCGGTAACCGCGAGCGCGCTAACCGCCCCTCCGGTCCTTGAAAAATGCTCCAGCAGATCACGGCTGGTGACCGAGCTGGCAAGATTGCCAACATACACCCTTGGCATTCAGCAAGCCTCCTGTCTGTCCAAGCGGTTCGGACCATCCCGACAGGGCACTTGCGGTGGTACGGGATAGAACTGATCCGAAAGGCGAGTTGCTTCAGTCTATTCCCTGCGGCGCCGGAAGTATAGCGCCGGTTTCTTTGCAGCGAACGACTCGCCTTTGACATCGCACCGCAGCCGACCGTGAAATCGACAGGGGCGTATCTTTAGTGGGCGAAAACGGATATTATAACGTGTGTTCGGCTGTTCCTTTCACTTGCGACCCGGAAATTAACCCGGGTTTCTATGTTCGGAGCCACCCCGGCAAAAACTCACGGAGGGCAATGAATGCCCAGCAAATTGTACGTAGGCAATCTGGCCTACTCGGTTTCCAATGAAGATCTCCACGACCTCTTCTCGCAGGCTGGTCAGGTGCAAAGCGCCACGGTGATCACGGATAAATTTTCCGGACAGTCAAAAGGCTTCGGCTTTGTCGAGATGACGACTGCGGAAGAAGTCGCCAATGCGATCGCACAGTTTAATGACACCGATCTCAAGGGCAGAAACATCAAGGTGAACGAGGCCAAGCCACGCGAATCGAGCTTCGGCGGCGGCAATCGCGGCGGGGGTAATCGCGGCGGCGGTGGAGGCGGACGCGGTCGTAATCGTTGGTAGGCGCCAAGGCTGCCTTCGAGAGCCTTATGAAATGATTCGATAACACGATCCGGGTCCGGCGTTCGATAGTCGATCGCCGGACCCGGCTTGATTCCTGCCACGGTCCTTCAGCGACCGAAGATTCAAGCGTAACTGAGGGTAATACTGCATGGAAAAACGCCAGAGAGAGCGAGTCCGCAGACAGAAACAACAAGACAAGGAAAGACGTCGTATCCAACGCGCGTCCGAACGACAGGAGCGCGATCCCAACAGCAGCGAAGACCCCGATCTTGAGGGTATGGTGCCGGGGCCTCAACCCGGTCAGATCATCGACATTTCCTGACCCTTCTCCGCTATCACCGGCGGTTCTCAAAGACTGCTCGCGCCGGACCTTTCGCATAGCCTGACTTCGCGGTCGCGGTCCGCTACCTGCCGGAGTTTGAACGACTGCGCGCAGTCGCGCCCGTCGGTCTGAAGTTCGCCGCTACCGAGAGGCTTTTCGTCAAGGCTTCGCCTGACGGCCCGACCCAGTATTCTTACCTTCGCCAGAAAGCGACTAAATTCAACTATCTGTCTCGTAGGCAGCGAGATTGAAGCCAAGCGAGGCACTGTGCGAAGCTGACGCCAACGCGCTATGAGTTCTCTGACATGACAATGTCATCATCGCCGTACGAGGGGGGCACTTGATGAACAGACGAGCATTCCTGAAAGCGATCGGGTCGGCGGTGCTCGTGCTGATTTTGCCGCGACGCCTGTGGGCAAGTACCAATTTCCATCGGTGCCGTCCTTCCGATGCCGCGTGGCCGTCGAATACGGCGTGGAAGCACCTCAACGAGGCGGTGGGCGGAAACTTGATTCCCGTGGATTTCCCCCTTTCTGCGGTCAAAGCCGATCCTACCAGCGCCGCATCCAAGGCTTTCTGGAAGAAGATTAAGAATCCATATTACATCACCGACCAGCCGGGGCTCACGGAGACCCTGGGATGGGTCGATGCGTGGGCCACCAAACCGAGCGTCTATGCGGTTGCGGCAAGAAATGCCCATGATATTGCCGAAGCCGTCAATTTTGCCCGCGAGAATAACTTGCGCCTCGTGGTCAAAGGCGCCGGCCACAGCTACCAGGGCACCTCCAACGCGCCTGATTCACTACTCATCTGGACCAGGCATATGCGCGATGCCGTTATGCATAGCGCATTCGTTCCAAAAGGATGTGAGCATACGATACGTCCGCAATCGGCCGTGAGCCTGGGCGCCGGCGTGAACTGGATGCAGGCCTACGACGCGGTTACGACCAAGGGCGGGAAATACGTGCAGGGCGGCGGATGCACGACAGTGGGTGTGCCGGGTCTCGTCCAGAGTGGAGGCTTTGGAAGTTTTTCGAAGCGCTACGGAACGGCAGCGGCCGGCTTGCTCGAAGCTGAAGTAGTTACAGCGGATGGCAAGATACGGATCGCGAATGCATGCACCAACCCTGACTTGTTTTGGGCGCTCAAAGGCGGCGGAGGTGGCACCTATGGAGTGGTGAGTAAGGTTACATTGCGTACTCACGATCTTCCGGAGTTCTTCGGTATTGCTCATTTCAAGATCAAAGCGGCGTCGGCCGATGCCTATCGGCGCCTGATTCGCGAGTTCGTGAGCTTCTACCGCGAGCATCTCTTCAATGACCATTGGGGAGAGCAAGCCCATTTCCACCCCGACAACACATTTGGCATCGACATGGTCTGTCAAGGATTGGATACGGAGCAGACGAAGAAGGTATGGCATCCGTTCCTTGACTGGGTGGCGCGTTCGCCTCACGCATATTCAATCGAAGGGCACTTGACGATCGGATGCGTACCCGCGAGACATTTCTGGGACGTGCAATGGTGGAAAGAGAATTGGCCTCAACTGCCTTTTCCCTCAAACGGCAATCCTTTCGTCGCACTCTTTGACGATGTCCTCGACTACGTGCATCGGCAGCCCGTTTTCGATTTCGACAATCGGCCCGTTGCCTCGCCCAACAACGCGTGGTGGAAGGGAGATTCCTCGCAGGTCGGTTCGTTCATCTGGGGTTACGAGTCACACTGGTTGCCCGCCTCGCTGCTTGAGGATAACGCACAACAGCGTCTGGCTGACGCGTTGTTCGCAGGCTCTCGCCACTCGCCGTTCTCGTTGCACTTCAATAAAGGAATGGCGGGAGGGCCGCCCGACGCGCTCGCTGCGACAAAGAACACTGCGATGAATCCGGCGGTCCTCGACGCCTTTGCGCTTGCGATCGCGGCCAACGGCCAGCAGCCCGCGTATCCCGGAATTCCCGGGCACGAGCCCTCGGTTGCGGCGGGCCGGAAAACTGCGAAGGCCATTGATCAGTGCATGAACCAACTTAGAGCCGTGACGGGAGAGACGGGATCGTACGTGAGCGAGAGCAATTACTTCGAAAAGCGATGGCAGCAATCGTACTGGGGAAGCAATTACTCACGCCTTGCCGAAGTGAAAGAAAAATACGATCCGAACGGGCTGTTCTTCGTCCGTAACGGAGTTGGCTCGGAACAGTGGAGCGCCGACGGCTTCACCAAGCTATGAGCCCCCGCGCTCAGCCTGCGTCTAGTATGTAGTCCGCGACGACAGCCTGTTCGTCGCATCGCAGATCGCCGGCGACAGTCGCCGTAAGCGTCGAGATTGCCGGTGAGCAGGCGAAAGCTGGTATGGTCGCCCCATGCGCGCAAAGTGTTCATGGCGTCAGCGGTTGTTCGCCCCCGGTCAAGCCGCGGCTTCCAACGAAAAGGGGCGAATATGGATGAAGTACCGTGGCGCACCGATTCTGGCGCTGGCTGCCCTCCTGATGTGCGGCGCGAGCAATGTGACATCGCGGGCTGACGTTGCTCACGGCAGATATCTGGTCAAGCGGGTGATGCTCTGCGGTGATTGCCATACACCGAAAATTCACGGCAGACCCGATCTCAAGCGTTGGCTTCAGGGGGCGACCCTGCCGTTCGCGGTCGGGCCGCACGATGCGAAACTCGCGCCGTCGATCGCGGGGTTGCCGGCCGGCTGGAGCAAGGCGCAGTTCGTCTACTTCATGGAAACCGGCGTCACGCCCCGCGGGACTCACGCTTTACACCCGATGCCTCCTTTTCGCCTCGACGCCCGGGACGCAAACTCCGTGGCCGACTACCTGATATCGCTTGGGAAACCACATGGCGCGTCCGCTGGCGTGGCGTCCCGCAAGTCGGCTTCCGAAGCGGCGCGCTAGCGAAAACTCTCGCCAGGGGCTGTCCCCTTCATGCGGCGAGCCGATTGCCGCGTCGCGCCGGTTCGTGGCATTACAACCATATCCAGGGCAATCCGCCGAGTATCCTTTTCAAGAGCGATGAATACATCGGACAATTCGAAACTTGAGCCGAAGCGTCGCGTGCAGTTCGCCTTCACCGACGAGCAGGAACAGTTCCGCTCGACGATTCGACGATTTCTGAGCGACAAATCTCCCACGACCGAGGTCCGGCGCCTGATGGCCACCGCCGAGGGTTACGATCCCGAGGTATGGCGTCAGATGAGTAATGAGCTGGCGCTGCCCGGAATCCACATACCGGAGCAATACGGCGGCGCGGGTTTCGGGATGGTCGAACTTTGCATCGTGATGGAGGAGATGGGCCGCGCACTGGCTTGCGCGCCTTACTTTTCGACCGCGGTGATGGCTGCCAGCGCGATTCTTAACGCCGGCACCGAGGCGCACAAGTCGGCACTGCTGCCCGACATAGCAAGAGGCGCGCGGCTTGCGGCGCTTGCGATCACCGAGCCCGACGGCAACTGGGACCCGGCTGGCATCAAGCTGGTCGCGACTCCCGACGCCGACGCTTACCGTCTTGACGGAGCGAAGAGCTACGTCGTCGACGGGCACATCGCAGACCTTTTACTCGTCGCCGCGCGCACTCCCGAGACCGTCGGACGTGAGGGTCTGGCGCTGTTCACCGTGGACGCAAGTGATGCCGAGGTCGAGCGGCGACTGCTCGACTCGATGGATCCGACCCGCAAGATCGCACACTTCGATTTCCGCGGCGCCCCCGCGAAGT
>JBJKQX010000139.1:0-5295 GCA_046704965.1 Binataceae bacterium (SeqCode) | reverse complement strand
TTTCTGGAGATCGATTGGGACGCGAAAGAGGAACCCGAGGGCAACTGGTGGCCGGCGGGGGGAAACGGATGGCCGCGCGAAAAGCGAACCGAGATAGTCACCCGCTACAGCGCCGTTGAATTGCAATCGCCCGACCCGGAGCGCCTCGCCGCGCGATGGAGCAGCATCACCGAGGTTCCTTTGCGCACCGACTCAAAGGGGCGAATCGAAATGCCGCTCGAAAACGCTGCAGTTCGCTTCGTTGAGGCAACCGACGGACGCGGCGAAGGCCTGGGCGGCATCGACCTCGTGGTTGCCGATCGGGGACGACTCGTCGCGGAGGCCGAACGCCGCGGAAGGCTCGTGTCGGACGACCATGTCCTTATCTGCGGCACGCGATTCTATCTGACCTGACAGCGCCGGAACCGCGTTCACGTTGCATTGCGCGCGCGAGGCGGACGCGTTACGAAATCGGCTGTCGCATGCACTAACCGCTACCGCTCAGGAGCAAGTCGCGCAGTCCGGAATGACGCTCGATGGGCCGGGCTGCGCTCTCACCAAGCATCGCCGCGTCGCCGACTATCACCACCGAGTTTCGGCTCCTGGTCACCGCCGTGTAGTGAATCTCCCTGCTCAGAATAGGGAGTTGCGCTTCCGGCAGAATCAGCGCGACGCTTTCGAACTCTGAACCCTGCGCTTTGTGAACCGTCGTGGCGTAGGAGAGTTCGAGAGATTCCCTGAGCGCGTCGATCGGAAAGGCGACCATCCTGCCGCACCGATTGAATGCGGCCATCATCACTTCGTGCCGGCCCGGAGAGCCAACTTTCACGACTACTCCGTGGTCTCCGTTGAACAGTTCCCGCTCGTAATCGTTGCGCACCACCATCACCGGCTCACCGGCAATAAATCCACCCGCCTCGTCGGAGTTCGGCGCAGCTTCAAGGGATAGCCGATGCATCAGACGGTTGACGCGCTCGGTTCCTGTCGGAAGAACCCGAGTGAGACACAGGATGCGGGAGGCGGCTCTGAAGTCGAGCAGTCGCATCAGGTCGTGGCTGCTCGACTCGTCGAAACGGTTTTCCGTTCTCGGATAAACTCTGCGCGCCAGTTCGTCTATCTCATCGGCGCGGACGAATCGCTCATGCCATCGCGAGAGAAACAATCCGATTCGCGCGGGCGGCACGTCCGTCAACATCTCGACACCTTCGAAGACCAGGTCTTCCGGATTGGCGCGCCGCGCAATCGGTGAACTTTCCGAATCGCCGGCCGTTAGCTTCGCGGAATCGTTTTGATTGATAGCGGCTGCCACTCGCGCAATCGTTCCTCCACCCTCGTCTTCCCGATCCATCCGGTAGCTATGGGTAAGACGTACACATGCCTGCGTGGCGCGGGGACCGTTCTCCGCCACTTCGACCAAATCCCGAAACACCGCGCCAGCCGTGACCGAGGGAAGCTGGTCGGCGTCACCCAGCATCACGAGCTGCGCGTCGTCCGGCATCGCGCGGAGCAGACGCTCGGCCAGCACCAGATCGAGCATCGAGCATTCGTCCACGATTACAACCGAGGCGTTCAGCGGATTGTTCGCGTGATAGCGAAAGCTCCCGTTGCCCGGGCGGTATCCGAGCAGGCGATGGATCGTGACGGCTCCTTTCGAGCACTGACGAAGCGTTTTGTCTGATTCGGACGAATCACTTATGTGCTTAAGGCTCTCGGTCACGTTTTCGCTGATCCGAAACGCAGCCCTTCCGGTCGGCGCCGCGACGACAATCCGATCGGGGCCGACTCCGAGCCGCGCCAGCATCCTGAGTATCGCCACGACGATTGACGTCTTGCCCGTGCCGGGGCCTCCGGTGATCAGGGTGAAGCGCGAAACAACCGCGCGCATGACCGCTTCGCGCTGCTCGCCACTCAACTTGATCGAACGTTCGGAAACGGTTACCGGCCGATTGACGATATCCGCGATGGCATCTTTAACCTCGCGTGCGTCCGGCGATCGAACAGGCTTCGCCCAAAGCCGTTCTCGCAGAGAGTTCGCAAGACTCGACTCCGCAAGCAAAATTCGATGATGGCAGAGGAACGGCCCGACGTGGATAAGGGGAGCATAAGCCTGCCGGTCGCGGGCAATAACGTGATTCGCACGATTCTCCGCCAGGATCCGCTTAATTCTCGCGGCCGCTTGCGCGGCACCGTCTGTCCCGAACGCATCGCCGCACAACGCCTGCAGCATCGGGGCCATAACCCGGCCTCCCGCTTCACCGCCAATCGCAAGTCGCGTACTTCCGGCCTGCAGGGCGGCAAGACTCATGGTAACGAGCAGAATCAGGGCAAGCCGATCTTCATGGTCGAGCGCCGGCTCGAATGCCGCGATTTCGGCGGCCAGATGAACCATCGCGGGTGCGAGGTTGAGCCGCTCGGCTCCGGGCTCCATAGCGCGCATGCGCCGCTCGAATTCGCCACGCGCTCCAGCAGCAGCGTCACGCGTTTCAAATCGCCGCCACGCGGTTTCCATCCCGAACAAGCCGTATAGTTTGTCGCGATTCATCGACGCGCCGTCCCCACGACCTGTGTCAGCTTCTCTTGATAAGCCTGGATTTCGTCCCATCCGGGACGATGGAAATACACACCATCGCGTCCGACGCTGCCGGCACGCGTGCCACGCAGGAATATATACAGCAGTCCGCCGAAGCGCTTTAGGTATTCACTCTCGTCACGGATACGGAGCAATCTCAGTACACCGACGCAGTATATCGAGGCCTGAAGTTGGTAGTTGTCCTTGACATGAGTTTCGATCGTCGATGCGTCGTACGAAGCAAGCAGGTCGCTTTTCCAATCCGCGAAATAGACCATTTTTTCATCTTCGAACACAAAATCGACAAAGCCCTTCAGATAGCCGTGTTCAACTTTCCACTTTTCGTCATTCGTGACTCCGGTGAGTGCTGAATTATCCGAGCCGGAGATAGGGCACAGGAATTCCATTTCGCGGACGTGTCTGAGCGACCAGAGCGGGCCCACGCGTTTGCCATCCCCAACCTCGACCGAGGTTGTCAGCGTGTTGTAAATGACTTCGGGGCCCCGCTGGAGCCATCGCGAGTCGCGCACCTGATGGCACCGCATCCCGTCGGCGAACAACATCCGTATATCGTCCCGAGCCTTCCACGAATCGAAACCTTCCGACTCGCGAAACGAACTCATGTCGAGATTTTCGATCGTTTCGTGGAGAAAGATTCCTACCTCGCGCCCGCCCGCCAGATCGTCGCTTTCATTGGCGGTTGCAATATCGCGCTTGAACTCCTCGACCGGGATGTCCGGCGCGTTGGTCGCCGCGAGGGCGTGGAGCGACGTGTACGAAGCGATGCGAAACGGATGATGACGGCCTGCGACTTTCAGAAACGAATCGCGCATTTCGCCGTCGCGCGAATCATCAAGCAGAACGTCCGGGGGAGACCACGCAGCAAGTTGCTTGTCGCTTACCGCAGGCATCGCGGACCGATGTCCTCCACTGGTTACGTTTTCGATCGAGAACCGCGCGTGAATCGGATCTTTCGGGTCGGCATTTTCAACTTGAGTTACTATGTCACCGATACGACAGTTAAGAGCGACGTAATACCCCTTCATCTCCTTCTTTACGGAGTCATCAGGGATGAACGGAAGATATAGTTTCGCACGGGCGCGGGTCATTCCGACGTAGAGCAGTCGCTGATTTTCCTCGTTCTCCTCCGTCCTCAACCGTTCCTTGACAAAGGGCTGTGCGCGCTGCTCGCCGATCGCGAACCTGACGTGCCGGTCACGATGGAATACTGCGAGTTTGTCGTGGTTCGGCCCCTTGTACAGGCCGCCGTAAAGCACGACGACGTCGGCCTCAAGCCCCTTGCTCATGTGAACCGTCATCACCTGCACGGCCTGACGCTCGCTTTCCAGCCGCTGAACGTTCCCGTCAAGTCCGGATGGAGTCTCTCGTTCATAAATATAGTCAGCAAGCAGTGCGATAGTCTCGGCAAGAGAACGCTGCCGAGTGCGACTCTGCTCGAGAAGCATCTCAAAGATATGCAGATAGTTGGTAAGTTCGCGCTCGCTGTCGGAGAGAAGCAGTTCACGTTCGACCAGACCGCTTTCATGCAGCAGGCTCGCGAACAGATCGGCGAAGCGGCCGCGTTCGCCGAGTGCGTTCCACTTGTACAGGCGATCGAGCAGCGGATGGTCGGGGGACAGGTCTCCTATCCGGGCGAGAGCGCGAAACGGAACAGCGAAGAATGGTGTCGCCCATGCTTTGAGTCTGCGTGACCGATCGCCAGGAGTTTCAACCGCGCGGAGAACGTCCAGAATCTCGCGTGCTTCGTCGGTCTGAAAAAGGCCCTCCTTTTTGTAAAAAGGAGAACGGTACGTCGGCCTCGCGCAGATAGCCGCCGATCTCTTCGCTCTCCTTCTTGGTGCGAGTCAGCACGAACACATCACCCGCTTTGACAAGCCTGGGTTTCCCGTCACCGGAGATCTCGATCCGATGGGCAGGGTCTTTGAGCATGCGGCGCAGAGTCGCGGCGATATGGCGGCCAAGCGCCTCGCGCATCTCACCAGCACTCGCACCCGCTTGCGACGAAGGCCGAAATCGCATCAGCGTTACAGGAACCAGCGGTTTGCCGTTCGCGCGGGCGGCAAGTTCGGTTTTTCCGCATTCGACCGGATGGTCGTATTTTATCTCGCCGTTAAAGAGAGGAATCGGAGCGCTCTGATCAAGAACATGGTTCAATGCATCGATCATGTCCCGCGTGGAGCGGAAATTTTTGGCGAGCGGGATGTCTGCTGCGCCCTTTGCGGCAAGCTGATCTCTCGCTTCGAGATAGGTGAATACGTCGGCGCCGCGGAATGCGTAGATAGCCTGCTTGGGGTCGCCGACGACGTAAAGAACGTTGCCGGGTGAGTCATCGACGAATACACGCCTGAAGATTTTCCACTGGAGATCGTCGGTGTCCTGGAACTCGTCGAGCAGTGCGTACCGGTATCGCCGGCGCAGAGCCTCGACCAGCGACTCGCCGCTCGCTCCCTGCAGCGCATTCCAGAGCAACGCGAGCATGTCGTCGAAATCAATCTGGCCCGCATCACGTTTGTCCGCTTCAAGCCGCTGCTCGATCGCAGCGAGGCATTCGTCAAGCAGCTTTCCTCCGCGTGAATCCTTTGCGAGCGCGACGAACTCGGCCCCTTGCAGCAGCTGAATCTGTTCCTGCGCATCCGGATCAAGTCCATCCGGAAAACTCTTGGTTTTTTTGCCGACTTTGGTTTTGTGGGGCCTGACCAAGGCCTTAAAGTCGAGCTCCCCGAGAC
>JBJKQX010000138.1:0-6907 GCA_046704965.1 Binataceae bacterium (SeqCode) | reverse complement strand
CCAGGATACCGACACCCGCTCGGGTGCCGGAAGCGTTCTTAGTACGCCGCGCTCTTGCGCGACGATTCAATAAACCGCTCGATCTCCTCTTCGCTGAAGCCGGCGAGCAGTCTCGCTTCGCGCGCTATCGTCACCAGCGTACCGTCGTCATTTCGCACGTCCTCGCGCGCACGACGTCCGCCGCGGAAGTTGAAAGTCTCGTCGATTGAATTCTGGAACTCCTGAGCCCGCTTGAGTCGCTCGGGATCGCCCTCGGTCAGTTTGCGCATCCATTTCGATCCCATCCTGACGTGCGTTATCTCGTCGGCGAGAACGTAATCAACGGCGCGCTCGATAACCTCGTCGCCGTTTCGCTGCGCGATACGTATGAGTTGGTCGAATACGTCGCAGGCGAGTCCCTCAAGCCCGCGGTTGATTCCCGCAACCCGCGCGGCGGGGTCCTCGGCCTGAGCGCATCGCCACAGGATTTCGGTTTCGACGTAATCGCCCGGATGGGCGCCCATGTATTCGAGCAAGCGCTGGAAGATCTCGGTATGCCGCGCCTCGTCCCATACCTGGCGCGCCATGTCGAGTTGAAACTCCCACGGCGCGTCGGGGAAATCGAACAGCGTGCGTCCCGCCGCCTCCATCGCCTGGATTTCACCGGTCATGATTCCGTGAAGGCGAGCGCGCAGCGCTTCCTCGTCGAACGGGATTTCGCGGCTATCGAGTTCCTGCTCGTCGCGGATGTCGCGTACCTGCCGCGAGCGCATCACGACGAAATTTTCCGGACGCGCCAACCGGTCAACGGCGATGAACTTTTGCATGACGTTGTGCCTCCTGGCGATTCAGTACGCGGCGCTCCGCGACGCCGCCTTGACCAGACGCTCGATCTCATCCTCGGTGAATCCCGCGAGCAGTCGCGCTTCGCGCGCTATCGTCAGAGTCGAGTCGAAATCGACTTCCTTGTCGCCGAGTTTCTGCCGGGACTGCGGTGATTCTTCCTGAACGGTGCGTCCACCGCTGAAATTGAAAAGGTTGTCGATGTTGTCCTGGAACTGCCGGGCGCGCTCAAGACGTTCGGGATCGCCTTCGGTCAGCTTGCGCATCCATTTCGACCCCATCCTGACGTGCGTTATCTCATCGGCGAGAACGTAATCGACAGCCCGTTCGATTACAGGGTCGCCCATCTTCTGCGCGAGCCGAATAAGCTGTTCGAACACGTCGCACGCAAGCCCTTCGAGTCCGCGATTGATTCCGGCAACGCGGCACGCCGGATCATCTATTTGTGTGCAGGCCCACAGCACTTCGCTTTCGGGAAACTCGCCCAGGTACGACCCGACATACTCAAGAAGTTTCATGTAGATTTCGGCGTGGCGCGATTCGTCCCACACCTGGCGCGCCATGTCGAGTTGAAATTCCCAGGGGGCGTCGGGGAAATCGAACAGCGTGCGACCTGCGGCTTCCATCGCCTGCATCTCGCCCGCGCAGATTCCATGCAGCCGTGCCTGGAGAAAATCCTCCTCGTACGGCATCGCGTTGAACGGCGTCAGGCCCTGATCGACGCGCGTTCTTTGCATTCGATCGAGCGAGACCAGAATGTGATTCTCGGGTCTTGCCAGTTTGTCTACGGGAAGAAATTTCTGCACGATCCTCGCCCCCTCAACGGGTCCACGCCGACCTGGCATCGGTCAGATCCATGGTCTCCCAGACCTTCCATTGCCCGTCCTGCTCGCCAAGCCGAATCTGCACGACGAACGGCCTCGCCCCCGAGCCCGTGAGTTCGCCCTATACCCAGTAGTGCCTGTTGATCCGCGCTGAGGCAATGACATGATTGCTATTGAACGTGCCGGCCTTGCGCGCCGCTTCGACAATCGTTTCGACTTCGCCGTCTCTCTCCGCGGCGGCCATCGCGTGAAGTTCGCCGGCGTTCTCGTCCATCAGCAGGTCGAGGACCCGCTGCGCCGCGTCGAGCATCGCGCGCGGTGGCTCCACGCGCGCGGATATCGGCTGCGGCCCCATCACGTTGCGGCGTGAGCCGAGATCAGGCACCGCGATTCTCCCTGGGCTCGACGCGTCGCGGTTGGATATCGCTCCAGGGCGAGCGCTTGCCGCTCAGATCCTCCGTCTCGGCGATACGCCATGCACCGTCTTCTTCATGCTTCCAACGAATCAGCACCGGGACTTTCCGATCGCCAAGCGTGAAGCGCATCTTCGACACGTACTGGAAACCGATCCTTGCACGACCGAGTTCCTCAAAGCTGTTCGTCGACGCGTCGGCACCGGAGACGGATCGGAACAGCGCGCGATGCGATTCCATCGCAAGCGGCGTGACGTACTTCTCCGCGGCCTCGGATTCGTCAGCCGTCACGGCGCGCGCGTGAAGAACGATCGCCTCGTCAAGTGCGGGAACTTTGTCCGCTTCCTTCATCAGCTTCTTCCGAATTTCCTGGGCGTTTCACCTTCGGGAGGAAAACCGGTCACTCCGCCCGAGGCGGCAAGCAGTTCTTCCAGATGGGACTGCCAGTTGGCTGCGCGGCGATGGGCCTCGGCGGAGTTGAGCAGATCGTCGAGCAGGACGAGGCCGCGTTCGATGTGAATCTTCTCTTCCTCGACCATCCGCTCGAGAATTCTGAGTGTCGGCGGTTCGTAAACCGGGTTGGCGGCTGCGATATGGGCGCTGTAATGGGAGACGAGATGCGGCTTGAGCACGCGATAGATCCCTACTAGCCGTTCGATCGAGTCTTCCCACTCTTCCTTGTCCTCGATCGCACTGATGAAAGTGACGAACGCGTCGTTGGCGGGTTTGGAAACCTGCGCCTGGGCACGCAGTTCGGGCAGACGCTTGCCGAGCGCGTCGGTGTGGAGCGCGTCTTCGTAAGCTTGGCGCGCCATTTCGAGCTTGATCGGGATCTGCGGAGTGAGCGCAATCCATCCCGCCATCATCCGCATCATCCGCTCTTCGGCGTAGCGGTAGTTCATGATGTACGTGGCGCTCTGACGAACGCTGTAAACGCCGTCCATCGTTCGTCGATCGTATAGTGCCATTGCCATCTCCTGATGCTCAGCTCAGCCGATGCGGGCCGTTGAAATACGCTGTGACTCGCGAGAAAAGCCCCGGATAGTTGGATGAAGGTTCATTTGTCAAATTCGACCCCACCCGTCAACGGCTTCCACTGTTCGCTTTCACACTCTATGGATTGCGGGCGGTTCGCGCTATTGTCAGCACAAATCCGAAGATCGGCACAGTTCGAGCAACAGCGGGGGAGCTTCGCGATGGCCGAGGATAAGCCTTATTTTCTGAAGCCCGGTGCCTTCGAACGGATAGCCAATGGGCTGTTCGGACTGATGGTGGGTCTGGGGCTCGGGTTCAGTCACAACTACAACCTTGAGGTCCGGGGCCGCAAAACCGGAAGAGTGTACTCAGCACCGGTCAATCTGCTCGAATACGAGGGCAAGCGTTACCTGGTAGCTCCTCGCGGTGAAACAGGATGGGTTCGAAACGCGCGCGTCGTGGGTGAAGTGTCGCTGGTCAAGAGCGGCGCGCGCGAGAGCTTTTCGGTGCGCGAGGTGCCGGTGGCAGAACGGCCGGCGCTGCTCAAGGAATATCTCGATCGCTTCGCGGGCACCGTGCAGCGCTATTTTCCGATTCAAAAGAACTCGCCCGCCGACAGCTTTTCGGGAATCGCGGAGCGTTATCCCGTCTTCGAGCTGACTCCAAAGCAGTAGAGCCGGTAGGGCAGGGCGTCAGCCGCGGTCGTCGACGTGGCTAATCGATCGCGTCTAGCCGTCCACCAGCAGCTCGGTCTCGGCGAATTCCTTGCGCTTTGCGTCCCATGCGAAGGCCGCCGCGCGCGCGAATCTGCCCGCCCGCACGGAGATTACTATATATACTGTGTCGGGATAGTCCGGATATTCAGGGTCGAACGAGCATGCCTGCGCGCGGTCGGTTGCCGAAAAATAGGCGTCGTGGTCGGGATGCGAATGGTAGACGAACTTGAGCGCGAGGCGGCGCTGATCGATCTCCTTCATGACCGCCAGATGCTCCTTCGGCTCCATCAGGAACGCCGTCCGGGCGTCGCGCGGAAAAGCCTCCGGGTCTTCGGCGTGCTTGCGGTTCTGCACGTTGGTGATCGGGCGGACTTCCCAGCTCGCATCATCCCCGATGATGAAGCCGCAGCATTCGTAGGGAAACTCGCGCTCGGCCTGCTCGATAATTCGATCCATCGCCTCGCGGCTTATCTTCGCTGACATCAGGGTTCCTCGATATTTCGCTATTTCACTTACGAAGCCGCTCGCGCGCCCGTATCAGCCGCGTGAGCATCCGATTGACGGGAGCGTCGAGCCCGAAACGCTCCGCCAGTTCGACCACTTTGCCGTTGAGCGCCTCGACGTCGGTGCGCCCGCGCTGCTCAAGGTCATAGAGCATGGTCGGGCGATGGTCGAAGGTCGAGGGCACGAGCTTTTCATAGAAGATGCGCCGGTAGGAGTCGGCGTCGTCGAACGGCACCGCGACCTCCATCCGCCTTGCGACCGCGAAGGCCTCGCGGATAGCGTCATCCATTATCGCGCGAAGGTCCGGGTCGTCGGCGAGCGCGCCATAATGAAGTCCGAGAAGGGCTCCGAGCGGATTCAGCGCCGCGTTGTAAAAGAGTTTGGTCCAGAGATACGGCATCACGTCCGCGCACGTCTGGGTCGGGATTCCCGAATGGGTGAGAAGGTCGGCCACGACATGGGCGCGTTCGAGAAGTCGCGCGCTCTCGGCGCTCTGAAGGTACGGCGCGGGGCCGACCGCAACCGGTTCCGCGAAAACCGTGACGCGAACCACCCCGGGCGAGACCGTTTCCGCCCCGAAGATGACGCGACCGCCAAGCACTCGATTAGCGCCGAGACGATCGACCAGCGTCTCGATATTTCCCACCCCGTTCTGCATCGAGACGACAATCCCGTCCGGTGCGAGCAGGGCGGGAAGCTCGGGCGAGACAAGCTCGGTGTCGTAGCTCTTGACCGTGAGCAATATCAGGTCGAACGGGCCGGAAAGATCCTTCGCGCGCTCCGCGAGCGTAAATCCGCGCACCACGTGCTCGCCGAAAAGCCCCGTAAGTCTCAGTCCGTCGCGCGCGATCGCCTGAAGATGGGCGGGCCGCCCAAGCATCGCGACCTCGCGGCCGTCGGCACGCAGCATCGCGCCCATCGCCGAACCAATCGCACCTGCGCCCGCTATAAGAATCGGTCGTTCGCGTTCCATCTGGTCCCGGTTAGGGAAAATTATCCCGTGCGGATTCGTTAGCCCGGAAGTTCCGGGCGATCCGTCGCTCGCGCGACGACCCTCATCGCGCCAAGTCTTCAATTAGTAACCCTCGCGACGCAAGTATAAAAGTGGCGAGGCGAAGGAATGCGGGAGCGAAAGAGTGAAGCGAGTTCCGTGACTCTGAAATCGCTTGCGGGCCGGGTGTAAAGGCCGATAGGAAATAGCACCATGAAACGGACAGCGATAACGCTTGGAGGCGTGGAAATCGGATCCTCGGTAATGAACGCGTCGGGGCCGCGTTCGGCCGAGCAGGGCGAAATTTACGAGTTGAGCGCGGTTCACGTCGGCGCGGTGGTTTTCAAGTCGTGCAATTCGGAGGGTCTTGAAGAGCCGGAGAATCTCAAGAACAAGGGCGTCGAACATTTCGCCGCCATCGCCGGCGAACTGCGTCCCCGCGGCAAGGTCGTTATTGGCAGCGTGGTCGGCAAGAGCGGGGACGAAATCGTTCAGGTCGCACAGAGGCTCGATCGCGCCGGCGTGAACATAATCGAACTCAATCTTGCCGACGACTATGTGCAGGGCACGGTCGCACCGTTCTCGTCGCTGGAGCGGCTGGATTCAGTGGTCGGCGCGGTGCGCGACGCGGTCGGCGTCGTTCTCGCCGTGAAGCTTCCGCCCAGGGGTCTTGCGCTTGAGCCGGCAGAGATAGCGGAGCGGATGAAGGCGCGCGACGTCAGGATTCTGGTATGCGCGAACGACCTGCCCAAGGATCTCGATATCGACATCGCGACCGCAACGGCGAAGGGTGAATCGCGCGTACTCTCGCAGGTGCACGCCTTTCATCGCGCGGGCGACGGTGCGTTCGATATCGTGGCTGTCGGCGGCGTGAACACGGGACGCGACGCCTACGTCGCGCATCTGACGGGTGCCAAGGCGGTGCAAGTTGGTTCCGCCCTGATTAGGGACGGCGCGGGAGTGCTCGGCAAGATAGATGGCGAACTCGACACGATGCTTGCCGAAAACGGAAAGCTTTCGCTGGCGGAGATAATCGGAACGGTCAAATTTTCCGGATAGATTGGGTCGCGCGCGCCGGGTTTTGCCTCGGGCATTTCGAGCGGGCATACTTGTCGCGGCGACGACACCTTGGTAGCCTCACGTGACCGACCCGAGGGTCGGCCGCTTCGTAAAGAGGTTCCTTTCGCTCGTCCCCGTCGTCTAGCTCGGCCTAGGACACCGGCCTTTCACGCCGGTAACACGGGTTCAAATCCCGTCGGGGACGCCAACACTTTTTCCTATTTCGGCCAGGTCTGACAGCCATATTTGACAGCCACCAGCTAGGGGGGTGGTTTTTTCGCTGCGTCTTTGAATCTCTGTCAGCACGTCCCTACGGTCGGTTCGTTGCTTTTTTTCGGTCGTTACGATGCGGTATAAGTCCACTCATTAGTGGCAAGGGGGATCGTGCCAGTGTCGTTGGGGGCGTCTTTCGAGTATCAGTCTCTTTCGTCTTACCGTAAGTGTGCGGACCGGATAGCTACCAGGTGGTCCAATTTTCTGGCTTCCAGACAGGAACGGCTCCGTCAGCAACTTCGCTACGGCATTGCGGCCGAAAAAGTCGCTGAAACCATCCTTGAAGACCTGTTCACCGAGGTTCTCGATTGGGAGAAGGGCGATCTTGAT
>JBJKQX010000137.1:0-4850 GCA_046704965.1 Binataceae bacterium (SeqCode) | reverse complement strand
GCTCTTTGCTTCGCAGAACCGACCGGCAACCGAGGCCGGCGATGCTTGAGCTGAAGCACATCCGGCTCAACCTGAGGGGATGGCGAACGACGCCGACGCGGGAACGGCCGCGGTAATCTTCGCCTCCTTTCCTCTCCTATTCGCGTGACAGCTCGAATGCGGCGTGAAAGCCTTCGTGAACGGCGTTCGTGGCGGTTCCGTCCGATGTCGCGATGTGAAAAATGGCGCGCACCTTCTCTTCCTCCGCCTCGCTTCGAATCGTGATCTTGCAGCGCACATCTCTGAATCCCAGCGGCTCGGTGCGCTTGATCGCGTTGAACTCGATACGGGCATCGTCTATTCGCACCCCCATCGATTGGGCAGCCTTGCCGAGATTCGTCATGAGACAGGCACCGTAGCCTGCGAGCACGGTTTCCGGGGCGGTAAAGCCGAGCGCCGGGTCGTTCCCGTTCATGGAAACGGCGAGGCTGACTCCGTGAGTCGTTACCTTCGCCACGGTCGGGCTTTCCCGCGTAACGGTGATGTTGTATCTCTTTTCCAGAGTATTGGTGTTTTCCATTGCGATGCTTCCTTCTGAAACTAAGCGGTGTTACCTATATCTGGTAAAGTAGCCAAATAGCGAAAGATCGTCAAGCAACGAGCATGCTGGAACCCGGAGGCGGGCTTGACCGATGTTGCATTATTGGCTATATTGGCAACAAAGAATAACATCAAGCTACACCACGTGAGCGCGAAGGCGGGCAGCCGTGAGCGCACCTGCGGCCATCGGCCTCGTGCTTGCGGCTACCGAGAATGGAGGAGGTAAGATGGCAACGAATTGGTATCCGGTGATCAACCTTGACACCTGCTCGAACGACGATACCTGCGTGGATTTCTGTCCGCACGGGGTGTTTGAGCACGGCGTCCTGCATCCGATCGTCATCAACACCGATGCATGCGTCGAGTTTTGCCGAGGTTGTCAGAAGGCGTGCCCGACGAACAGCATCAGCTATTTCGGTGACGCCGATGAGCCGGCGGAACCGGCAGCCAAGGGGGCCTAACCATGGGAAAGAAGGGATTGCTCCTGTGCGTGTGCCAGGGTAACTGCCCGTCGTTTCAAAAGATGGACATCTTCGAGGTGGGGAACGCGCTCCGTCGTGCGAAGCTGGTGGACTACATCGCGATTCATCCGCAGCTCTGCGCCACCGACGGGGATCACTTCCTGTCGAGCCTCCTCACGGGGGATTCGACCGAAGAGCTCTACGTCGCGGCCTGCGATCCCGTTATGCAGGTGAAGATGTTCCGCGACGCCTTCGAAGCCGCGGGATTCGACAAAGATCACTTCCACGGTGTGGAGATCCGCAACATGGACACCTCGCAAGCCGTAGAGGCCATCAAGAAGACGATTTCGCCGCAGAGCGCCTGAGGCGCCGCCGGAACGCCACGAGAGCAGTGGAATGAAGATCGCGGTAACGGCGAAGGGCGCAGGCTTAGGCGCGTGGCTTGATCCGGTATTTGAAGAGAGCCGGCAGCTCGTGCTTGTGGACGACGAGGGGCGATTCCAGTCCTGGAGCCCGGACCCAGTGTCGGCACTCGATCCCTACGGAGCAAAACGGGTGCGATGGCTCGCCGAGGAGCGAGCCGGGATGCTGGTCACGCGCAAACTCACCACGGAGGCGCGCGCAAGCCTTGCTGCGGCAGGGATCTCGGTTTTCTTCGCGGAGAGCGGGTGCGTGCTTGAGTTGGTTGAAGCGGCACGAAGCGGAACCCTTAGGCGTCTCGCGTAGCGGCGTCGGCCGGAGATCGAATTGGACGCTCGGCGAGACCCTCGCCGAAGTGAGCAACCCGCGGACGCACCCTGGGCGCGCCAACATGGCCGCGCCGAATTCATGGAACCTGGCCCCGCGTGTTGAGCGCGGAAATCTTTCACGAAACCTTAACCTCGTGTTCACCCCGGTTTTTACCCTCCATGTCTATTCTGATTATTGAACGGCGAGCAGGGCGGAAGCCAATGCCGCCGTACCTTTGGGAACCATGGAGGTTTCAATCATGAACACTGCGAAAGCATTCGGGTGGCTTACCGCTGTGGCGGGTCTGTGGGAGTTCATCGCCCCGTTTGTTCTCGGCTATTCGGCTGTCACCGCCGGGATGGTGGATGCGCTCATCCTCGGTGGGATTCTGCTCGTGCTCGGTGTGTGGACTGCACTCTCACGAAGTGAGGTCACGATTCAATCGCTGAGCTGGATCGATGCGGTGTTAGGCGCATGGCTGATACTCGCGCCATTCGCCGTCGCTTACAGCAGCAACGTCAGCGCGCTGGTGAACGACATCATCGTTGGTGCGGTGGTGCTCGTCGTCGAGGTATGGGGTGCCCTCGCGTTGGGAGCGCACAAAGGAACGACCTTGACGGAAAAGCATGCCTGAGGGACACGGAATAGATTCCGACGCCCACGGGTGAGCTCGGAGTTGGTTCCCCGTTTCTGCGGTGCGACGCCGATGCGATCCGTACCCCGGGAACGGGGGACCGCCATTGGCGGCCTCGAGAGGCAAGGGATATGACGAGTGGCGGCAGTTCGCTCGCAGGGGCTGCACCGGAGAGCATCGAGTCTGCTCGACGAAGGAGACCAGGGGATGGTAACGATTCTGGCAATTGACGGAGGCGGGATTCGGGGATTGCTGCCTGCGCGGATCCTTCAGGAAATCCAGTACCGGCTCAGAGCCTCAGGGGACGGAGAACCTCTTGCCCGCCATTTCGACCTCATCGCCGGCACCTCGACCGGCGCGCTCATCGCGCTGGGAACGGCGCTGCTCGACCGCGAAGGAGCGGAACGGTACACCGCTTCCGAGATCGTCGATCTCTACTTGCATCGGGGAAAAGAGATATTTCCTCCGAGGCTGCGGACCACCGTTCATACGGCGATCCAGGCCTTTCGCAACAAGTACGCCGCGGACGGACTTGAGGATTTGTTGCGGGACCTCTACGGTGAGGCATCGCTTCGATCCGCCGCGACCAATCTGCTCATAACCAGTTTCGATACCGAGGCAATGGAACCCCACTGCATGAAGGGCCGTCCTTGCGACGGAAGGTGGGCGAGCGACTTCGACTACTACATGCGCGACGCGGCGCGGGCATCGGCGGCGGCTCCGACTTACTTCCCGCCCGCGCTCATTAGCCCGATTGGATTTCCTGACCTCAGGTTCTCGCTCATCGACGGGGGAGTCTTTGCGAACAACCCCTCCGGCCTTGCTTACGCGGAGTCGAAGAAGATCTTCCCCTCAGAGAATGACTTCCTGGTACTCTCCCTCGGCACCGGAAAGGAACGCCACGGATATCGGTACGATGAGATCCATTCCTGGGGATACATGGAGTGGATCAATCCGGTCAAAGGCTTCCCACTCGGTGCGATCGCATCCGCCGGCCAGAGTGAAACGGTGAAGCATCAGCTCAGCCGTATGGAAGGTGTCCGCTACTTTCGAATCGACACAACGCTTCGCGATTGCGAATCGCTGATCGACGATTCGAGCGGGCGGAACCTCGATTGCCTGAGTCGGACGGCCGATGAGATGCTCGTAGAACACGATCGGCAGCTCGACGAAATCTGTGGGGCGCTCGTGTCAAAGCCTGTGCCTCTCGAAACCTCCGAAACAGCATAGAACGATCGCCTACAACAAAAGTCTTTCAGTCGCGGTGGGGGGCGCACCCCCGGGATGCCCTGGCTGATCCGCGAGGCGATAGCCGAAGCTCCGTACCGTGAGGAGATACCGAGGTTTCGCGGGTTCGGGCTCGAGCTTTTCCCGAAGCCTCCGGATATAGACCTTGAGATAGTCTCGATTATCGAGGAAGTTGACACCCCACACTCGTCCGAGGAGGGTTTCGCTCGGTACTACCTGCCCGCTGTTGCGCGCGAGGATTTCGAGCAGCGAAAACTCCGTCGCCGTCAGCGTGGCCTGCTTCGATCCGACGGATACGACTCTCGTATCATAGTCGATGCGAAGTTCGCCACTGACATAAGGTTCTTGGTGGACCATCCCCGTGCCTGCTGCTCGTCTGAGGACCGCTCGAATGTGAGCGACAAGCTCGAGATGGCCGAACGGTTTCACGAGATAGTCGTCGGCCCCCGCCTCCAGAGCTCTCACCTCATCGAGCTCAGTATTCGTCACCGTCAGCACGATAACCGGCGTGCTGCTGAACCGTCGTAGATTTCGCAGGACTTCTATTCCGTTCATATCGGACATTCGCATATCGAGCAGGACGAGATCCGGCTTTTCAGAGGAGAACAATGCGAGTCCCTCCCTTCCGCTCGAGGCCTCGACTACCCGCCAGGCCGGTTCCTGGACGTTCACGGTCAGTCGAATCGAACGCGTCACGTCCCTTTCGTCATCAATCGCTAGTATCTTCACGGCAGAGCCAGTCATCTTACCTGTTCTCCTCATCATGCGCACGTGGAATGGAGAAACGAAAACAGACGGAATCAGGCGACGTGTCAACCCAAGCATGGCCGCCGTGGAGGGTCACCAATTTCCTGACTATGTACAGGCCAAGACCGCTGCCGGCGCGCGCACCGGCAGCCCTTCCCGAATAGGCCTTTTCAAAGATGCGCTCCCGCTCGCGTTCGTCTACGCTGGAACCCGTGTTGCAGACAGAAAAGATCTCCCCCTCGCCGTTACCGAAGTAGTCTATTGTGACTCGGCTACCTCTCGGCGCAAACTTGGCTGCGTTTGACAGCAGGTTGCCGAACACGTCGGCGAGCCGCTCGGGGTCCGCGATGACTCTACGCCAGGCCGATTCGGGCTGCAGCTGCACGTCGACATCCTTGTCGCGAAGCGCCGACCTCAATGCATCAACTGTCCGAAGAGCTACGCTTCTCGGA
>JBJKQX010000136.1:0-3241 GCA_046704965.1 Binataceae bacterium (SeqCode) | reverse complement strand
GAACCGGACACGACGACTCAACTACGCAAGGAAGTGGACCAGGCGCGCGATGACTTTCGCCGCACCGCCCTCGAAATAAGACATAAGTTCGAGGGCGAGCAGGTCCGCCTGGAAGCCGAGGTCAGACACAACCCGCTCAGATCGATGGCTATAGCGGGCGCGGTTGGCTTTGTGCTGGGGCGTGCGTCGCGCCATACGGCGGTGATGCTCGCTTTGTTGGCCGGTGCGGCCGTGGGCTATTCGTTAGCCGCTGCGGGCCATACCGCATCCTCGGACGCAGAACATGTCACAACCGCCGGATCGGAAGCCGGATAGTCCGGTCGAACAAGTCGAGTCGCAAACGGCGCTCGACAGCCATCGCGCCGACGGGCACTGGACCGCTCTGGCGGGCCGGATGCTCGACGACGTTGTGCGCATCGTCGAGGCCGAGACCAAGCTGCTCGAAGTCAACTTCAGCGCCGCCCTGACCGCTGCGTTCGACCGCGCCGTGGGTCAGCTTCTGGGTGCCCTCCTGATACTGTTGGGTGGCGGCTGCATCCTGGCTGCGCTGATCATGCTCCTGGATACCTGGCTGCAGATGTGGCAATCGCTCGCCATCTCGGGAGCGGCGGCGATTACGGGAGGCTTTATGGTCGCCTGGCTCTCCGGAAGGATCGCAAAACGGGAAGAGAGCAAATTGACGCGGAGTTAGCCGTCTTTTGTATGGCTGGCGCAGCCGCTGTCGCCTCGCGGAACAACACCTGGTGCGGCGCGGAGCAAGGATTCGAATACAGCGCCCGCCGCGCCCCTGTGGATGGCACCCTGAACAAACGGGGCGCGCGGATGCCGGATGCTGGCATGGATTGAGAACATCCTTCACATCCTGGGGCCATGGGCTCTAGTCCTCCTGTTCATATACCTGTGCGTAGAATCCATCGTCCTGGTCGGGCTTTTCATCCCTGCAGACATAATTGTCGTGTTCGCCGGTGCGATGGCGGGGCAGCATCTTTACGACGCTGCGAACGTCATCGTGATCGTCGCGACCGCAACCACCCTTGGCGACATGATCGGCTACCTGATCGGGCGAAGATGGGGACGACCACTGATCGCGAAGTGGCCATGGTTGCGCCGTCACTACGAAGACTACCGGCGCGCGTTGGAAACGCGTCTCGCCCACTGGACGATGGCGACGATGCTGTTTACCCGCATCTCCGGTATCGGTCACTCGTTCGTCCCGTTCGTGTGCGGGATGACGAAAATAAACTTCGTTCATTACGCGGCTGCCGCGGTTGTGTCGGAATCGATATGGGGAGGGGGACTCGCCTTCGCGGGCTATATGCTGGGGCGCCACTGGCAAGTGGTCAATGCGTGGCTCGAATCGGTCGGCGGAGGACTGATTACGCTGCTGTTGCTGGTGGTGATTTTTATGATGTTGCGGCGATGGTTTCACGGATGGAGGCAGCAACCGTGACGAAGGGTCGGTGCACCCGATGACCGACGGGAACAACAACGGCGTCGCTTCGAAGCACTTGACACGAACCGCGGCGAGAGCGCGCAGGCTTCGAAAAAGAATTCCTATCGCGATCCAACGCTCGGGTCGAATCGTCGCGCTGGCCGTGCGCAACTATCTCGCAAATGACGACTGGTTGTGGGCGTCGGCTCTCACCTACACGGTAGCGCTGTCGATCGTTCCGCTGCTGATGCTGGGATTCGCCGTGCTCAAGGGGCTTGGAGAACTGGAGCGGGTCCAGCCGCTCATTCTTCATTACCTGTCGCTCGAATCTCCCGTAATCCGTGAGCATCTGCTCCAGTTCCTTTCGAACAGCCGCGCTGGCGCACTCGGTTCGCTCGGGGCCGGAACCCTCGTCGTGTTCGACATCATGACCTTGTGGACTATCGAGGCTGCGCTCAACCAGATTTGGAAAGTCCAGGAGGGTCGTCCGCTAATTCGCAAAATCTCCGACTATCTAAGTGTCACATTCACCGTGCCGATACTCCTTGCCGCCGCCCTCACCGTGGCCGCATCGTTCGGTCCGACCCTGTCACGCATACCGTTCTCGGCGACCGTAACCTCGTTCGCGCTGGTATGGGCCGGCTATGCCTTCCTGTTCCTGTTCTTTCCCTACACGAAGGTCAGCTACAAGCCGGCGCTGGTGGGATCGTTTATCACGGCCGTGCTCTGGATGACGGCGTACTGGGCCTACATCCACTTCCAGTATCAGGCGAACTATCAACCGGTATACGGGGCGTTGGCCGCGGTGCCTGCGCTGCTGGTCTGGATTTATCTCAGTTGGTCGATCGTGCTGTTCGGCGCTGAGATCGCGGCGGCTGCACAGTACGGAACCTCCGGCCTGCATCCCGACAACCTGCCACCCGATTTCGTCCGTCGCGCCGGGTTGCTGGTGATGATTCGGGCGGCGGAAAAGATGATGAAGCGGCGCGAATCCGTGACGGTTCACGATATCGTGCGGGAACTCGGCATCAGCGAATCCACCCTGCATCCGATTCTCAGGCGCCTAAAGGGCGCCGGCTTCATTGTCGAGGGAAAGACGGATATCTGGAGCGAGGGCGACTACGAACTGCTTCTGTGCCGGGCGCCGTCGGATATCAGCGTCGAGGAGATACTCGATCTGCTTGACGACCGGCGCATGCGACGCGCCTACGACTGGCGCATCAGGAAGCTTCTCGCGCGCCTCGATCATACGGAGAAAAGCGTACTGAAAGGCGAGACGCTTGGCGATCTCGTGGGCGGCGGCACGCATCACGCGCGGGCCCATCTGTAGCGAGGCCTCGCCTTGGAGTATGGGTAAGTGATTGCCGATCCGGGGCCGGTCGGCGGTGATCCCGCAGCGCGGCGGAGATATGCGCAGGACCGGGCGCAAGGGTTGTCTCGGCGTACTCTGTGCCTGTAGGCATTATTTCAGGGGTAGCTGAATGAGGCATATCGGCGGCTGGATTTTTTTTCTGCTTCTCGGCGTCATGCTTCTTCCGTGCAGCTCGCACGCTTCGGCGTTCGAACCCGCACAGGTTCTGCATCGCAACGCCCTGGAGATCTCGATTGACGGCAATATTGCGCACACCGACACCTCCAGAGTGCCGTCGGCGGTGGTGCAGGAGTGGGGATTGGGTGCGCGCTTTTCAATCCTGCCGTTTCCGATCGTCGGTTCGAGCTTCTACCGCGGCACGCTGGCAATAGGACTCGGTCCGTACTTTCAGCGTTTCAACACGCTCCATCAGAACCAGGCCGGAGTCGGCCTTTGGC
>JBJKQX010000135.1:0-3123 GCA_046704965.1 Binataceae bacterium (SeqCode) | reverse complement strand
GTCGCCAGTCGAGCGCCGCGATCGCGGCTGCCGGAGGCTGCTCGGTCCTGAGACGTGCGACGAAGCGGTCGAGCGTCGTCGCGGGTCCGAACGCCTCAATAATGACGCCGGACGCGTCGTTGCAAATACGCCCCGATATTCCTTCCTGATTCGCGAGCCGATAAACCCAGGGACGAAAACCCACGCCCTGAACGACACCGCGAACGCGGATGCGCCGTCCGGTCACTCGCGGATGGCGCGTGGTCGCGGGCGACAGTATCGTGGAGCGGCGTTCCATCGTACCTTCGCGTTAGCTGCTCTTGCCGACCGAAAGGACGTACGCGACAAGGTCCCAGGTCTGACGTTCGTTAAGGGTTTTCCACGCCGGCATCGCGGTGCCCGGTACGCCTTCGTGGATGAACAGGAAGACCTCTTTGGGCGTGACCGACGTGCTCCAGTCGGGGTTAGTAAAATCCATCGGAGGCGGATTGAGGCCCTCGCTGCGTTGTCCGCGGCCGTTGGCCGAAACGCCGTGGCATATGGCGCAGTGCTGCAGGAAGAGACTGCGGCCCCGTTCGCGCGCCGGGGCAGAGGCGAGCAGTCCTTGGGGCATCGTGAGGTCGCGATACCGCGTGGGCAACTCACCGCTCGGGCCTCTGCAAGCCGAAAGCGCGAGCAAAACTGTCATCGTCAGCCAGATGAGCGGATTTGTCATCGCATGACCTCGGGCGGAACTCGTATCCGAGGGCGCGTGCCTCGGCGGCCACCCGCTTGACGAGGCCGGTCATTCCGCGTGCGACTGCCGGAGAAAGTTCCACGCCGAGAGCAAGGCTTTCCGGAACGAGACCGACGAGCACCATCGTTGGCGGACAGCATCCGAGCAGACGCGCGCCATCAACCAGGTCCGCAACTCCAATCTGATGCGGCGAGAGGCGCTCTCGCACAGCGGGTGCAACGTCTTCGCCCTCAATGCGTACCGGCGAGCCCGGCCCCGCGCCACCGTTTCGTATCGCGTCGACAATCAGCACCCGCTGTGCGTCCTGCAGAAGTGGCAGAAGCGAAAGGCCGAGCGTTCCCCCATCGACAATTCGCACGCCTTCGGGCGCGATATAGGCTCGATCGAGCAGATGGACGGCGGTCGCGCCCAGACCGTCGTCGCTGCAGAGCACGTTGCCGAGTCCCAGCACCAGAAGTTGCGTTTTCTCAGGCACGGTCTTCACCGGTCTGGTCTGCGGCCTCGGCAAGCGTTTTCGGGTCGATGAATTTGTTGCCGGAGATGATGGATTCGACGGTACCGTTGTGTTCGACGGCGGAGGTCAGAACGGCGCTGTAAACGTGATGGATCACGAACGCGATGAGGAGCCACATCGCGATGTGATGAATCAGCCGCGCCGTCTGTAGTCCTCCAAAAACCGGAATCAGGAAGTAGAACCAGCGCATCGCCGATCCGACCGGCGCCATCGGAGAATACATGGCGAGCCCGGTACAGATCATGACCATGCAAAGACCATAGACGAACGCGTAGGCGAGCCCCGCGAGCGTGTTATGCCCGACCGTGGGCGGTGGTTTGCGCCGGAAGAAAAGATAGAACTTTAGAGCGTCACGCGCGTTGCGAAATCGCGCCGCGGTGGTGGGAATGAACTGGTTCCATCGCGCGTAGCGATTACCCATCAACATCCAGAGGAGCCGCGACAGAACCGACAGGGTGAAGACAATCGCCGCGTAAAAGTGGATTACCTTGGTCCACCCCATCAGGAAGTGATCACGTGCCGGTCCGGCGACGGAAACGATGGCGAACGGATGGGCGATGAAAAGTCCGGTCAAAGCGAGCACGATGATGGAGAGCACGATTAGCCAGTGGCATATCCGCACCGGCAGCTCCCATACGCGGACCCGGATTCGCCTGCTTTCGTGCACCGGCCTTGCGAGTGCAGCGCTCATACGACCCTCACCCGGGCGAGTTCGCGCCGCTCATGGTCGAGGACGTGAACTCCGCATGCCATGCAGGGATCGAAGGAATGGACGGTGCGCAGGATTTCCAGCGGCTGTTCGGGCTTTGCCACGGGAGTCCCGAGGAGCGATGCCTCGTAGGGCCCCCGCTGACCGGCGGCGTCACGCGGCCCTGCGTTCCACGTGCTGGGCACCACGCACTGATAGTTGGCGATCTCGCCGTTCTTGATATGCACCCAATGGCCGAGTGAACCGCGCGGAGCCTCGTGGAAGCCGGCGCCCCAGCACTCGGCGGGCCAGCTTGACGGCTCCCACTTGGAATTGTCGCAGATGCGCAAGTCGCCGCGCGCCATGTTCTGCGCCAGACCGTTTACCCAGTCGTCCATCTTTTCGGCCAGCACCTGGGTTTCGATCGCGCGCGCCGCGATACGTCCGAGCGTGGAGAAAAGCGCCTCGGGCCCGACGCCCAGTGTCTTGAGTGTGTTGTCGACCAGTTCCTTGACCCGAGCAGGGCGCCCGTGCACGTACGCGACCAGCATCCGCGAGAGCGGGCCGACCTCCATCGGCTGATTCGCGTAGCGCGGCGACTTGAGCCAACTGTACTTCGCGTCGGTGTGAAGCCGCTCGTAAGGCGGCTTTGGGCCCGTGTAGTTGGGATTGGTTTGGCCCTTGAAGGGAGGAAGCGAGAAGTTATCGCCGACCGTGTAGTCGTACCACGAATGCGTGACGTACTCGGAGATTTTCTGCGGGTCCATCGGCGGGACTTTCGAAATGTCGCGTTTTTCGATAACCCCCGCGGGAAGAAACATCGTCGGGTTGGGATTGTCGTCTTCGGGATACTCCCCGTACGACATGTAGTTGCCGACTCCTGCGCCGATTCCGGCCCAATCCTTGTAAAAGGAAGCGACGGCCAGAATGTCGGGCAGGTACACGCGCGTCACGAAATCGCGTGCGTTGGCGGTCAGCTTCTGCAGCGCCGCGATCGTTCCCATGTTGAGCGCGTCCTGCGAATTGGGATCGACCGGCGTCGCCATGCCGCCCACCAGGAAGCTCTGCAGATGAGGATTCTTGCCGCCAAGGATCGCGTGGATACGGATGAACTGGCGCTGAAAATCGAGAGCCTGAAGATAGTGCGCGACAGCCATCAGGTTGGCTTCGGGCGGAAGCTTGTAGGCCGGATGACCCCAGTAGGCG
>JBJKQX010000134.1:0-9557 GCA_046704965.1 Binataceae bacterium (SeqCode) | reverse complement strand
GGTTCCCAACCGCTTTGAACTGGTACTGGCTGGCGCGCGGCGCGCAAAGCAATTGCTCAAGGGAGCACCGCCGCTGGTCGAGTCGGACAACAAGGAAGTGGTGACGGCCTTGCGCGAAATAGCCGCCGCAAAGGTCAATCTCGAGTATCCGCATCGGGAGTAGGTGCGAGTCTTCTCGCCCATGCACCTCCGACCCGTATCCGTCATCCCGGGGCAGACCGCGCGTTGGCGCGGACGATGACCCCGTCAGAGATTTCAGGTGGCCCGCACGCCCCGCAAGACAGGCAGGCGCGGAAAATCCAGCGCCGAAACCCTGCATGAACCCGAAGTCCTCGATCCCGAGATCGAGGAAACCGACGAGAAGCGCGAACTGCTCGAAGAGGCCGGGGCCGAAAGCGAGTTCGACGGCGAGCTCGCGCTCGATGATGAAGGTGTACCCGAGACCGCGGCCACGGTTGGCGGTGAGGGTGAAGAGACTTCGGGCGCCGAAGCGGCCGGGGGCCTGGTCCCACTCGATCCTCTCAATCGATATCTTGCCGAAGTCCGCCGATTTCCCCTGCTCACGCGCGAGGAGGAATCGGTCATCGCCAAGCGCTACCAGAAGCACAAGGACCCGGAGGACGCCTTTCGGCTGGTGACCGCCAATCTGCGTCTGGTGGTGAAGATCGCGATGGAGTTCGCGCGCTCGACGCGAAACCTGCTCGACCTCATCCAGGAAGGCAACGTCGGGTTGATGGAAGCGGTCAAGAACTTCGATCCATATCGCGGAATCCGCTTTCCGTCTTACGCGGTCTGGTGGGTTCGCGCCTATATCTATCGTTATCTGATCAACAACTGGCGCCTCGTGAAGGTGGGAACCACCCAGGCCCAGCGCAAACTGTTCTTCAATCTCAGGAAGGAGACCGAGCGGCTCGAAGCCGAAGGTTTCAAACCGCAGCCCAAGCTTCTCGCCCAGCGCATGGGTGTTAAGGAGAGCGAAGTGCGCGAGATGCAGCAGCGTCTCGGGCACAGCGAGCTTTCCCTCGACCAGCCGGTCGCGGCCGCCGAGGACACCCGCCTGCTCGACGTTCTGCCCGACACCGCGGGCGGACCGGAGGACGCGATCGCCGCGGACGAGTGGCGCGCCTTCGCGCGGGAGAAAATCGAGGAGTTTGTCGGCACCCTCAAGGACAAGGAACTCGACATATTTCAGAGCCGGTTGCTCGCCGAAGAGCCGGCCACGCTGCAGGAAATCGGCGAACGGTTCGGAATAAGCCGCGAGCGCGTGCGCCAGATTGAAACGCGGCTCAAGAAGCGGCTCAAGGAGTTCATCGAGTCGCAGGCCGGGGATATAGAACAGGCAGGCTCCTGAGGCCGGCATCCCCCGGGTGGGTGAAGCGGCGCGGGTGCGGTCCTGAGACTTTCGATTTCGCCAACGAAGCCGACGAGGCGCTTTCGCATGCCATATGCTTGCCGCGCAGCCCGAGCTTCAGAGATAATGCGGGGTATCTGTGCAGATGCGAGACCGAAGCGCGGCTCTGGTCGTAGTTGGCAACGAAATTCTGTCCGGCAAGATCCGGGACAGCAATGCGTATTTCGCTGCCTGTGAATTGCGGAAGATCGGCGTGGAGCTCAAACGTATCGCGGTGATTCCCGACGACCTTGATGCGATCGCCGAGGAGGTTGCCTACTGCGCCAAGCGGTATGACTTCGTCGTAACCTCCGGTGGTGTCGGCCCGACGCATGACGACCTGACCATGGAAGGCGTTGCTCGCGCCTTCAACCGCAAGCTCGTGACCCATCCCGAACTCGCCAGCCTCATCCGGCGCCATATCGGTGAGCGCACCAATGCGGCGAGTCTCAAGATGGCCGAGGCGCCCGAGGGCGCGACCCTTAATGACGCGGGCGATATTCGGTTTCCGACCGTGCAGATCGAAAACGTATACGTGCTGCCCGGTATCCCGCAGCTGTTCGAGAACAAGCTGCTGGCGCTCGGACCGCGCTTCAAAGTCGATCCCTACTTTATGAAGGCGATCTACACCAACGTGAACGAAAGCACTCTCGCCGAGCATCTGAACGCCACGCTGGAGAGCTATCCGAGATTGATGCTCGGTTCGTACCCACGTATCGGCGACAGCGAGTACCGCGTCAAGCTAACGCTGGAGTCGAAAGACCAGGGATATCTGGAAGAGGCTTTCAAGCACCTGCTCGATCTTCTGCCCAAAGACACGGTGGTAAAGGTCGAATAAAATTCTTCAGGGTGGAGGAGGAAAGGAAGTTGTGGAGAGAAAAGATGAAAGGTGCAACGCTAATTCTGGCGGTAATCGCGCTCGCGTTGGCCGTCCCGATCGGCGCCGGAAACGCATGGGCGCAGCAGTCGCAGCAGTCGCAACAGACAAGCGCCAACGGGCCGCAGATACAGCAGCCCTCGCAGGGCGGAGTCAACTGGGCTGGAGCCGGATGGGGTGCCGCAACTCTGGCGAGCAACGTCGTGTACATTCCGGCCAAGCTCGTTTACGGCGTGCTGGGCGGACTGGTCGGCGGCGCAAGCTGGGCTCTCACCGGCGGTAACTCACAGACCGCGGACACGATATGGCGAAGCTCGCTCGGCGGTGACTATGTGGTCACACCGGACATGCTGCAGGGGAAGAAACCGGTGCATTTCAGCGGTCCGACAGCGACTGCTCCGGCGCAGGCTTCCGCCGTTCAGCCGGTGAATCCGCTACCTGGCAACTCCGTTTCGTCGAGCGCGGGCGCAACCGCCCCGATGGCGAGTGCGTCGACGGGCGCGCCGACCACTCTTGCCAACAACAGTTCATCGGCTTCGGGCGCAGGCTCGACGTCGTGGTCGTCAGGTTCAGGCACGAGCGCCGCAGGTTCGGGCACCGGATTGTCCTACTCCGGCTCGCAGCCGACCGACGCCGGTTCCGGCCCGGTGCATCGGTCACCCGCCGGATCGCCCGCAACGGCGCTGCCTTCGACCAGTGTCGAGTAAATTGTCCGACAACCGCGCGCCAGGATGGTACGCGCGTCACAAAAGGGACGTGTGATGAAGAAGGCCCGGTTCATCTGGAAGTCGACTTGAACTACCTGTCGAAACGCAAGAGGTTTCTTGCGTGACGAACTCAAGGTCGAACTCGACGAGCGCGACTACGCCAAGCAGCCGTTCACCGAGGCTGAACTCAAGCAGCTTTTCAAAGGACTCGACCCGCGCGACTTTCTGAATCCGAAGAGCCCCGCCTACAAGCAGATGGGCTTGAAGGACCGAAAGAACTCGGGCGCCGAGGCGATAAAGCTGATGGCGCAAGACGCGAACCTGATAAAGCGTCCGCTGGTTGTGGTTGGCGAAAGGCTCGTCGCGGGGTTCGATCGCGACCGGCTTCGCGAGTTTCTCTCCTGAGGCCCGGGTAAAGGCGCGCGGCGATTCGTCCGCGCGTAAGCGCGCCCGGTCGGTCCACTCGATTTAGCGTGGCGCTTGATCAATCGCGCGATTCTGCACGATTATCCGGATCCGGAGGAACACGTATGGCAACATCATTGACCGGCGGATGTCTGTGCGGCGCCGTAAGATACGAATGCTCGGCCGAACCGGTTATGTCGGTGAACTGCTACTGCCGCGATTGTCAGCACGCAACCGGCAGCGCGATGGCGCCGGTGTTGATCGTGCCCAAGTCGACATTCCGCTTGACCAAGGGCGAACTCAAGCATTTCGCGGTCAAGGCCGACAGCGGCAACGAGGTCAGCCGCGGATTCTGTCAGAATTGCGGCTCTCCGGTGCTGTCGCTGATGTCCGGGATGCCGGATCTGGCAGCGGTCAAAGCCTCCAGCCTTGACGACCCGAGTGTCTACAAACCCACCATGAACGTTTTCGTGGCGAGCGCGCCGCCGTGGGCACCGGTCTCATCCGAGATTCCCGGCTTCGCTAAAATGCCGGAGTGAGTCGCCCGACGGGCGCCCGCTAGAACGCATCGCAAACGAGGCTCGCTGTCAGAACCCGGATGGCACCGTCCTGACGGACGCGTGTTATCCGGCTCCTGATATATATCGATTCGAAGATAAAGGACGCGTCAGGCTGTCGCTCGCGCGATCGTTGCGGCTTGCGATCGCGCGTCCGGTCAGGCGGTCTTCTCGACCTGCTCCACGCGGGAGCTTTCGTCCGAGCCGCGATTGCGCTCTGCACCACCTGCCGCCTGCTGTTCCTGCTTGCCCCTGCCGGAACGTCCCGGTTGCGGCGGATTAAGGCTGCTGGTGGTCAGCACCTCGACGAATTTGCGCGCCGCGGGCGACAACTCGCGTCCACGTTTGTGGACGATCGCGAGCGGGCGCAGGAACGGCCCTTCCTGAAACTCTACCGTCTTGAGCGAGCCGCGCGCCGTCTCCGTCTCCACGGTCAGTCTCGGCACCATCGCGCATCCCAGGCCTATTTCAACCGCGCGCTTGATGGTTTCTATATTGTCGAACTCGATCGTGTAATGCGCCTTGACCCCGTGGTCGCGCAGAATACGGTCTATCGCCTTGCGGGTGGAGATGTCACGCTCGTAGCCGACGAAGTGATGGCCGCTGAGCTGGTTGACACTGATACGGTTGTGCTTGGCAAGCGGATGCTCGGGAGGCACCACGAGCACCAACTCGTCATGCCTGAACGGAATCGTCACTATCTGACTGCGCTTTGCGGGATAAGCGACAATTCCCAGGTCGATCTTACCCTCAACCAGGTCTTCGTAGACCTTGTTCGCACGCTGATATTCAAGGTGAACGTTGACCGAGGGATAACTGCGCAGGAACTCGGTCAGGTATGGCGGAAGCTCGTGCAAGCCCACGCTGTAAACCGTCCCGACCCGAATCGATCCTGCCACGACCGATCCGAGCTCGCGCAAACGGTTTTCGAGCTCCATGAATTTGCGTACGATTTCTTTGCTTGCCGAGTATAAGATCTGACCGGCAGCGGTAGGTTTGACTCCAGCCCTGCCGCGTTCTATCAATCGGCAGTCATACTTTTCCTCCAGGCTTCTGACCTGTTGGCTTACCGCCGATTGAGTTACAAAATTTTGCGATGCGGCATATGAAAAGCTTCCGCTCTCGATTATGTCGCAAAAGACCTTTAGCGTTTCGATATGCATCCCGGCAAACTCACGTCAGATATAAGACTATTTGATGCTCGGACCCTAAGCAACTAGTAGTAAGATTTAACCTGCCCCTCGATTCCATTAGCGTGCAGAAAGTGGAAATACAGGTCAATAGACCGCCGATTGCCGGAATGCGCGACATGCTGCACGCCTTAAACGTGATACCCGACGCCATTTGGCGCTCAGCCTGATCGTCGTCGGCACGAATTCCGGAAACAAAACGGAGCATAAGTGATGGCAGATCTGCTTCAGAATGTGGATTTCTTCAATCTCGATGAGTTTCTGACACCGGAAGAGCGCATGACGCGTGATACCGTGCGCCAATTCGTGGCGCGCGAAGTCCTGCCCATCGTAGAACGACATTTCAATGGCGAAACTTTTCCGATGGACCTGGTGCCGCAGATGGCCGAGCTCGGAATGTTCGGCGCAAATCTGAAGGGCTACGGATGCGCCGGGATGAACAATATCGCCTACGGCCTCATCATGCAGGAACTCGAGGCCGGCGACTCCGGCCTGCGTTCTTTCGCCTCGGTGCAGAGCGCCCTCTCGATGTACGCGATTTATGCGTTCGGCTCGGAGGAACAAAAGAATCGCTACTTGCCGGAGATGGCAAAGGGCAAACTTATCGGATGCTTCGGGCTCACCGAACCCGACCACGGCTCCGATCCGGGCGGGATGGAAACGCGGGCACGCCGCGACGGCGACGGATGGGTTCTCAACGGCACCAAACGCTGGATTACCAACGGCTCGCTCGCCGACGTTGCGGTCGTATGGGCCCGCGTCGACGACCATATCGCCGGCTTTCTGGTCGAGAAAGGCACGCCGGGATTCACCACCAGCGATATCCACGGCAAATTCTCGATGAGAGCCTCGGTCACCTCCGAACTGGTGCTCGAAGATGTCAGGATTCCCGCCTCGGCCCAGTTGCCCGAGGCTCGCGGTCTCAAGGGCCCGCTCAGTTGTCTGACGCAGGCGCGCTACGGTATCGCATGGGGCGCGATCGGGGCGGCCCGCACCTGCTACAACTGCGCGCTCGACTACACCAAGTCGCGCCGTCAGTTCAGCCGGGTTCTCGCCGGCTATCAGCTGGTTCAGAAGAAGCTGGTCGGGATGATGACCGAGATAACCAAGGCGCAGATGGTCTGTCTCAGGCTCGGACAGCTCAAGGATTCGGGCCGGATGCGCCCGCAGCACGTCTCATTCGCCAAGCGCAACAACGTCGGGATGGCGCTCGAGGCCGCCCGCGTGGCGCGCGACATGCTCGGCGCCAACGGTATCGTCAACGAATACCCGGTGATTCGCCACATGCTCAACCTTGAGACGGTCAATACCTACGAGGGAACCTTCGACGTCCAAACCCTGATCCTTGGGCGCGACATCACGGGCGAGAGCGCGTTCGATTAGGCGTCGAAGAACTGCAACATACTGCGCGGACGTCGCCATCATTTGGACGAGGCCATCCGACGATGGTTCTCGCGCCGACACGGTGTTGTCGTTTGGCATTATCCTTTGGCCCATAGCCGTCCCGCCGTGGTAAAAGCCGTTTTCAGGAGGGCGAACGATGGAACTTCGCGGAAAGAATGCGATCGTAACCGGCGCGGCTCGTGGTATCGGGCGGGGAATTGCGCTCAAACTAGCCGAGGCCGGATGCAATCTTGCCCTGGTCGATCTTGGCAATACGAGCGACGCCGCTCTGACCTATAACCTGGCCGCACAGACCGATCTGAACGGCGCCGTCGAAGAGGTGCGAAAGCTCGGGGTCAAGGCGGTGCCGATTCTTGCCGACGTTACCCGGCTGGCCGATTGCGAGCGGATGGCGCGCGAGGCGTCCGAGCAACTCGGCGGCGTGGACGTGCTGGTCAACAACGCGGGCATCATCGCGGTCGGCACCGTCGCGGCTATGCCCGAAGAGGCATGGGACCGCGTGATGGCCGTCAATGCCAAGGGTCCGTTCCTGTGCTCCATGGCGTGTATCCCGTATCTCTCGAAGAACAAGGAAGGCGCGATCGTCAATATCGCCTCGGTCGCAGGCAAGACCGGCCACGCCGCGCTTTCGGCTTACTGCGCCAGCAAGTTTGCGGTCGTCGCGCTGACCCAGGCGCTGGCCCAGGAACTCGGCCCGGTCAATATTCGGGTCAACGCCGTATGCCCGGGCTATCTTCGCACCGCGATGTGGACCGACGTGCTCAACAAGGCACTCGCGCCGCTGTGGGGGGTGCCGGAAGCCGAGGCCCTCGATCGCTTCATCGGACAGAACACCTTTCTGGGACGTGAACAAACTCCCGCCGACATCGGCGAAGCGGTCGCCTATCTATGTCGCGCTGACAACGTTGCCGGAATCACGCTGACCGTGGCGGGCGGCGGCGAGGTACATTAGCCGGAGTCGTCCGCAGGGGCGCCGGTCGAAATCGCGACCGGGTGCGGACAACTCACAGGGGATAAACGACCATGATCAAAGTTCAGGCTTTCAGCCATACTGCCGTCAGGATAAGCGACGCCGAGCGGGCCAAGAGTTTTTACGAGACCGTGCTCGGCTTGAAGCAACTGCCGCGACCGAATTTCCGTTTCGGCGGCGCATGGTACGGCGTCGGCAACAACCAGATCCATCTGATTTCGAGCGAGAAGCGCGAGGGCGTGATAAATCCTCTCGGGCCCCATCTGGCGCTCGATGTCGAGGACTTCGACGAGGCCAAGCGCACGCTCGATGAAATGGGGATCGAATACCTGGAAGCGCCGACGAACATGGCGGGCCGCCAGCTCTGGATACTCGACCCGGACGGCAACACGATAGAGCTTCGCAAGGGAAGCTGAACGGCGTCACGCACTCCGCGCGCGGCCGGCGTGTGCCAAAAAGAAAAGCGGCGAACGGACGGACCCTTTATGGACCGTCCGTCCGCCGCGTCTTCGCAGCCGTTCAGATTCCGGCGAGTTTCCGCGCGTACGCGCCGACCGTCTTGAAGTCGTATTCGCGATACGCCTGCAGCTTCTCGGCCTCGAAACCGCCCTCGGCGTGCACCGCGAGAACTTCCTGGTAGCCACCGAAGTCGGATGAAGTCAGATCGCTTATCAGGTTGAGCAGCCGAAGCCGCTTCTCCGCGTCGAAGCCCTTCGCCCCGCCCATGTATTTAAGCACGTAATCGCGGGTGGCCTCGCTGGTCAGGTCTTCCTCGGCCGGCGCCGTTACCAGCAATCCTCCGGCAAGGTCCTGAACCGTCTGCACGGCCTGATGATAGTTGTGGGCGAAGTGGTACTTGGCGATGTTGGTGATCAGCGTGTTGGGAACCGCGACGCCGTCTTCGTAGGTGCAGGTCGCGGCCGCATGCTCGATAAGTCCGCGCACCGTCGTATGGTAGGCGGCCAGATGCGTCAGCTTCTCACGCACATGGCCCGCACGCACGATACCGTTGGCCTCGGCTATCGCGTAACCGGCGCCGGCCAGCAGTTCAAGCAGCGGCAGCATGTACGAGACCGCGGTGAAACGATGGAAGCGCACGAAGGTGAGCGCCAGCAATCCCGCGAACTCGACCTCGCCCTGCATAAACACGCGCTCTTTGGGAACGAACACGTCGTCGAACACGGTCAGCGTCTCCATCATCTTGTGCTGCGCGCTGATCGGATGCTCGAAGACGTTCTTCTTCGAACTGCCGTGGGGGCTTGAGATGAGTTTGACCCCGGGCGTATCCATCGGAACCGAAAACGCGACCGCGTACTCTTTATCCTCGGCCTTCATCGCGCGCGTGGGCAGTACGATCACCTCATGGCTGTTGGTCGAAACCGAGGTGTGCACTTTGGCGCCCCGCACCACGATACCGTCGGGACGCTCCTCGACGATCCTGACGTAGTAGTCGGGATGCTCCTGCTGCTGGGGCGGAAGCGCACGGTCGCCCTTGACGTCGGTCTGCGCGACCGCGACGGCGAGGTCGTTGTCGCGGCAGTAGCGATGGAACTTGGCGATGCGCTCGCGATATTCCGGCTTGCCCGCCTTGGCGAGCCGCTCCCCGATCATGTGAAGCGCGTAGAGCGCGTCGGTTCCGATTTCCTTGATAAGCACGACCAGCGTGGCGCCTTCGCGGGTGGCCGCCGCGATGAGATCGCTTCGCTTTCTCAGGTCGTCGCCGTTCTGCGGCAGATAGTAGTAGCGGCTGTATTCGTCGCTGCCCTCTTTGACCACCGCAAGGTCGCGGTATTTCGGATCCTCGGCCATCCGGTAGTCGAGCGCCGCATGCTCGACCGCGATTCCGATGACCGGATGCGTCGTCACGTCGGCAACTTTCTCGCCGCGGAAGTACACCGCACGCCCGTCGCGGAGCGAATTCTTGTACTGCTCAGGAGTCTTGAGTCCCATCGTCGTCGTTTCCTCGTGTGATTTTCGGATGCGATCCGAAGGCGTGCGGCCGCACGCCGAACGCAACTTGCCAATATAGGTGCCCGGCGCGCCTGCTGTCCAACCGC
>JBJKQX010000133.1:0-3497 GCA_046704965.1 Binataceae bacterium (SeqCode) | reverse complement strand
AACCATCATTCTGGAGGAGCGTCGGACGGTCGGGTTTCGTCCTGCCGCTCCACGCTTGCAACCCCGAATAATCGGGCTGCGGCCATTCCGCCGCCGGATGCGACCGCTCCGTCAAATCTCAAGTTATCCTTAAGATAGGGCGGTCGTCAGCCCGTGCGGGCAGGTTCAGTCGAGCAGCGCCTGCACGGTTTTCTCGAATGCGGCGGCGTCCGGGCCCATGTCTATCTCGACCGGATGCAGATCCACCCCGGCCTCCTCCTGTGCGGCCAGACGCTCACGCGCGCCCGCGACGTCGCCCACGTAGCCAAGCTCGGACATCATCCGAGGCGATACCGCCTGGAGCCCCGCCTTGGAACCGCCCGAGTTCCAAGCTTCCTTGATCGTCTTGACGTCATCGCCGAATCCGAAGCGGGTGAGCTGCTCGGCGTAAAACGTGCCCATCCGGGCCGCGTAAAAGGCGATCGTACCGGCCTGCGCAGCGCGCGCCCGCTCCGTGTTGCTCGTCACGACGATCGCGCCGGGCGCCTTGACTTCGACCGACTCAGGGGCGCGTCCGGCCTTGGCGGCAATCGCACGAAAGTCAGAAATCGCGTGCCCGAGCCCGCCCAGCGGGATCATCACCGGCAACCATCCATCGGCCTTCTGCGCCGTGAACTCGACGCTCTTCGCGTTGAGCGAGGCGATGAAAATCGGGATGTGCTTGCGGACAGGCTCGAAACGCAGCGTGAAACCGCGTGAGAGGCGGAAAATTTTGCCGTCGTAATTGAGCGGCACACCCGCCATCACCATGTTGATGATATCGACGTATTCGCGAAGGCGCGTCAGCGGCGGGTTGAAGCGAATTCCGTGGAAATGCTCGATCACGTTGGGACCGCTGGTGCCAAGTCCGATTATCATGCGTCCGCCGGAAAGCTCGTCCAGAGTGGCGAAGTGCTGGGCAAGAGCCGCGGGCGAGCGCGAGTAGCAGTTCACAATCGAGGTCGCGAGCTGAACCTTGCTGGTATGCTCTGCAAACAGAGTCAGCAGCGTGAAAGCGTCGCGCCCCCACGCCTCGGCAACCCAGATTGAATGGACGCCGGCCTGATCGGCGATACGCGCGCGCTCGACGAGCGCCTTGAAATCGAATCTGCCCTGCCAGTTTATCCCTATCGTAAGTTTGCGAGCCATCGCCGCTCCTTCACGCCTGTCCTGGCGAACCGTTGAAGCTCAAGTTTAACTTTAGTTCCGACGCGATTCACCGTTACGATCGCGCTGTTACGTCGGCAAATCGCTCGTCCCGGAGCATCCATCGCTGCACGCCGCGCACGCATTGAGAAAAGCGAGGCGTCCGCGCAGAGCCGGGCTTCCGCGTCAGGACATCCGGCTCACGCTGACGGTGACCTCGATGTCGTCGCGAATCACCTGCCGAATGTGACATCCGCGTTCGGCGACTTCGACCAGATGCTTGAGCTTTTCGTCATCAACGTCGGTCTCGACTTTAAGTTCAACTTCAATTTTCTTTACGTGGCCCTTTTCATTGGCCCGCGCAATCAGAGAAGCTCGCCCGAGACCCACCTTTCGCACTCTGGCGCCGACGCGGAGCGACATCAGCAGACACGAGCCGAGCGTACCAAGAAAGCCCGTCACCGGGTCAAGGTCGGTGGCTTCCTCGCCCGACATCTCCCATACGCGTGCGCCGTACCGAACCTGGGTCACAAGTCTTTCGTCCGCCGACTCGACAGTGACCTCGTGCCGGCGCGGCGGCACGGCAGCCGCAGCGACGGAAGGTGCGCCAAGGAAGTCCGCGGATTCGAGAAGCTCTTTCACCCCGGTGGTAAAGCGCGACGCGGTCGCACCGTCGACACCCCGATGGTCGTAAGCGATCGCGATCTGCATCGCAGGGCGCACCTCGGGCCGTCCGTTGACCGCCAGCACCTCGTCGCGAATCGCGCCGACAAACATCAGCGCCGACTGCGGGGCGAAGATGACGGGAGTGCCGTTATCGACGCCGTAAGCGCCCAGGTTGGAAACCGTGAAGGTGGCACCCTCCATGTCGGCGGGTCCGAGCCGTTTGACTCGCGCGCGCTCGGCCAGCTCCGCGACTCGCGCACTCAGCGCAGGAGGGTCAAGGCGCTCAGCTTCATGAACGACCGGCACCAGCAGTCCATCCGGCGTATCGACCGCTACGCCCAGATTGACGTGTTCGTACACGATCATTTCGCCGTCGGCATAGCTGGCGTTGACGCGCGGATTGTCGCGCAGAGCACGAACCGCGGCGGCCAGGATTACGTCGCCGACGCTTAGCCGCGTTCCGCTTTCCGCAAGCGCCTTGCGTGCCGCAAGGGCGCGGCTCATGTCCACCCGCACCATCTGGACGAAGTGGGGAACGTTGCGCCAACTCTCGCCCAGGTTGCGGGCACCCACTGCCTGAATTCGAGTGAGCTTTTCGCGTCGCGAAGGCCAGAGCGGCCCCGCTTCCGACGTCGGCGCGGAACTCGTCTGCGCAGCGCCGGACGGTGTCCCGGCGGGCGCTCCGGCCGACGCGCTCTTCACGTCATCTTCCGTGACAAGACCGTTCGGACCGCTGCCGGTTATCGCACTCAGATCGATTCCGCGCTCGGCGGCAAGCCGTTTTGCGCGCGGCGATGCGAGCACCCTGCCGCCGGCAGCGCGCCTGGCAGTCATGGTCGAACCTTCAGGACGTTGTTCGCCGGGCGCAGATGCGGAGCCGTCGGTTTCGGGCGTAGCCGATTGCGCCTGAGAAAGGTCGGCGGGGACGTGCTCGCCCTTATCAACGATCACGCCGACCGCGCCACCGACCTGCACGACCTGCCCTTGCGAGGCGACCTGCCTGCCGAGCGTGCCGTCCACCGGAGATTCAACTTCCACTTGAGCTTTGTCGGTCTCCACGGTGAGAATCGATTCACCCTGTTTGACCGAGTCGCCCTCGTGCTTGTGCCATTCAAGAACAGTCCCCTCGGTCATCGTATGACCGAGCTTGGGCATCTGGATTACGAAAGCCATCGCACTCCCGGCTGTATATCAGATGTCGGATCGACAGTTTTTCGGGCGCGTCAGGAAAGCAACTCGCGGCACGCCTGGTAAATCTTGTCTTCGTTGGGCAACACGTATGCCTCGAGCACCGCCGAAGTCGGAATCGGAACGTCAGGCATCGCGACCCGCTTGAGCGGCCCGTCGAGATATTCGAGCGCATCCTCCATCAGCATCGCGCCTATCTCTGCCCCCACTCCGAGCGTCTTGTAGGTTTCCTCGGCGACCACTATCTTGCCGGTCTTCTTGACCGATTCGATGACCGTCTCGCGATCGAACGGCACCAAAGAGCGCAGGTCGATAACCTCGACCTCGTGGCCTTCCTTGGCGAGCTTTTCGGCCACTTTGAGCGCCTTCGGAACCATCGCGGAGTATGAAACCAGGGTAAGCGCGTCGCCCTCGCGCGCGACCGCCGCCTTGCCAAGGGGCACCAGTAAATCGCCGCCCTCAGGCACCTCGCCGCTGGT
>JBJKQX010000132.1:0-7926 GCA_046704965.1 Binataceae bacterium (SeqCode) | reverse complement strand
CCCACGCCCGCCTCGGCCCACGAGACCGTTGACCCGACCGAGAACCAGTGCGACTGCACGGCAACGCCGATTTCGCCGTTGCTGGCGTCGCGCGCCACTATCGAATAAGTGTGCGCCAAGGGTGTGGCCGTCGGTAACGCCTGTCGTGAAATACGCTTCGGTCCGGTCATGGCCACCTCCCCGTGCGATGCAAACTCGTACCATGATTATCATTTCTGACGGCTCAGTTCGCCCCGCCCTGCCTGTCGCAGAGTCGTGCGAATGCATGACTTCCTTGGGCTGCAAGCGGAAACTTTATTGCGTGCATGAAACTGATGACCTATAAGGTGCAAAGGATGGACAGCGAAACCGCCTGCACCGCTTCAACCCGCGGGCTACGAAATCGCGAGCGAAGAGCCGTTCGTGAGGTGCTTGACCGCGCCCTTGTGGGAAAGCGTCTCGACGAAGCCGACGCGATCGCACTGATCGAGTGCCCGGCGTCGGACCTCGACGATCTGCTGTCCGTTGCCGGCGAACTTCGCGACCGGGCCAAGGGTCGCGACGTGACCTATTCGCCCAAGGTCTTCCTGCCCATCACGAATCTGTGCCGCGACCGATGCACCTATTGCACGTTCCGCAAGGACCCGGGCGACCCCGGCGCTTGGACCATGACGCCTGAGGAGATCGCCGCATGGTCGCGACGCGGCGCGGAACTGGGATGTATCGAGGCGCTGATGTGTCTGGGCGACAAACCCGAAGTCGCTTTCCGCGAGTTTCGCGAAACGCTCGCGAACCTGGGCGTGCGAACGACTATCGAGTATGTCGCGCGGGCATGCGAGATTGCGATTGCCGAAGGGCTGCTGCCGCATACCAACGCGGGCCTGATGACGCGCGAGGAGATGGCGATGATGCGTCCGCTCAACGCCAGCATGGGCTTGATGCTGGAAAGCGTGTCGGCCCGGCTGCGCGCTCGTGGCGGACCCCATCAGTGGGCGCCGGACAAGGAGCCTCGCCTTCGGATGCAAATGATCGAGGAGGCGGGAGAACTCAAGATTCCGTTCACCAGCGGAATACTGATTGGAATCGGTGAAACACCGGCCGAGCGCGCGCAAAGCCTGGTTGCGCTGCGTGACACTCACGAGCGTCACGGGCATATTCAGGAAGTGATCGTTCAGAATTTCCGCGCCAAGCCGGACATCCCGATGGCTGCCGCGCCCGAACCCGACGACCTCGACATGGTGCGCGCGCTTGCCACCGCGCGATTGGTCATGGGCGCCGACGCCAACGTGCAGGCGCCACCCAATCTCTCGCCCAACCAGATTGAGCTGTTCCTGCGGGCGGGAATAAACGATTGGGGCGGCATTTCTCCCCTGACCAAGGACTACGTAAACCCCGAATCGCCATGGCCGCATTTGAATCGGCTGGCGCAACGATGTGAAAGGGCCGGTTTCAGCCTGAGGCGCAGGCTGACCATCTATCCCGAGTACATCCAAGATAACTGGCTCGATTCTGCAATGGCGCCAAGAGTGCGCGCGATGCAGGATCGAATTGCCGGAGAGGAATCGTGAATCTGGAGCACTGGCGAAACTGGGTCGAGCAAATTGAAGCCACCCCGGTCGAGACGCTGCTCGACCGGGCGTCGTCCGACGTGCGCACCGCCCTCGGGCACAGCCTCGACCGCGTCGAACTGACCCCCGAGGAGGGATTGCTGCTTTACACGGCGCAGGACGACGATTTGCGCGCGATCGTGAAGTGCGCGGACATCGCGCGCGCCGAAGATGTGGGTGACGAAGTAACCTACGTCGTCAATCGCAACATCAACTTCACGAACATCTGCTTCGTCGGGTGTCAATTCTGCGGCTTCAAACGTCAGCGCTGGGAATCCGACGCCTACGATCACTCGGACGAGGCGATCCTGGCGAAGATTGGCGACGCGATGGCCCGGGGCGCGACCGAGATATGCATGCAGGGCGGTATCAATCCCGAGATGCCGCCGTTCAAATACCGTGACCTGCTCGTCACGATGAAAAGCGCGTTCCCGGAGATCCACGTCCATGCGTTCTCTCCGATGGAGATCATGTACGGAGCGCGGCGCACGCGGATGGAGTATCCGGAATATATCGCGATGCTGCGTGACGCGGGTCTCGGCTCGATTCCCGGCACCGCCGCCGAAATTCTCGACGACAGCGTGCGCGAGGTGTTGAGCCACAAGAAGGTGGACGTTGCGGCGTGGGTAGATATCATCACGTCCGCTCACTCCGAGCGCGTGCCGACCACCTCGACCATCATGTACGGCCATCTGGAGACGCCGCAGCAGGTCGTCAACCATCTCAACCTGATTCGCAGCATCCAGAAGCGCACCCACGGGTTCACCGAATTCGTGCCACTGCGCTTCATTCACGAGAACACGGTGCTGTACCGCAGGGGACTGGTGAAGCCGCTCGGCAACGGCGAGCTTGATTTCCAGATGTACGCATTCTCGCGCCTTTTCCTGCGCGGCGTGATCGACAACATCCAGACCTCATGGGTAAAGCTCGGCGCCGATTTGGCCGCGCTCACGCTCAAGGCGGGATGCAACGACTTCTCGGGCACGCTCATGGAGGAAAGCATCACGCGCGAGGCCGGCGGCGACTCGGGCGAATTCCTGCCGGTTGACGTGATCGAGGAAAAGGCGCGCGAGATGGGCCGTATCCCGGTCGAGCGCTCGACCCTTTACAAGAAGCTTTACGACAGAAAGGCCCCCAATGGCGCACGGCCAATCCTCACAACCACGTCTCCCCAACCGGCGGATAGTCACGCTTGCGGGGGGAGTGGGGGCAGCTAAGTTTCTCCGCGGTCTGGTACGAAAGATACCGCCCGAGCGGCTTACCGTAATCGTCAACACGGGTGACGACGAGGAGTTCTACGGACTCCACGTCTCGCCCGACGTTGACACCGTGACCTATACGCTTGCCGGGGTCGTGAATCCCCTGAGCGGATGGGGAATAAAGGACGAGACCTTCACGGTGCTGGAGGCGCTGTCGCGTTTCTATGGAAAGCCGTGGTTCAACCTCGGCGACCGCGACCTGGCCACTCATCTGTATCGCACGGAGCGGCTCGCCTCAGGCGCCCGACTCAGCCGCGTGACCGCGGAAATCGCCCAGCGTCTTGGCGTGCGCTCGCAGGTGCTTCCGATGAGCGAAGACCGAGTGCATACGTGGATCAAAGTTCGCGGACGTCCGGCGACACCGTTTCAGGAATATTTCGTGCGCAACCGTGCGCGAGGCTTTGTCGAGCGGATCGAAATGCGCGGAATCGAAAGGGCTCGCCCGCTGCCGGCTGCGACGGCCGCGTTGCGCGACGCCGCGGCGATAATTCTGGCACCGTCGAATCCGTTCGTGTCGCTGGGACCGATTCTCGCGCTGAAAGGCATGCGAAAGGCCCTCGCAAGGGTTCGTGAACGGGTCGTGGCGATAAGTCCGATAGTGGGCGGACGCACAGTCAAGGGACCGGCCGACAAAATGCTGCGAGGTCTCGGTCTTGAGGTCTCACCGCTCGGAGTGGCCCGGCTTTATCGTGATATCGCCGGTGTTTTTGTGATGGACAAGGTGGACCGACGCTATATCGAGCCCATCCGCGAGCTCGGGATGACAGCGGTTGCCGCGGATACGGTGATGACCACGCCAGCCAAGGCTGCCCGGCTTGCAGGCATAGTGCTCGCCGCGCTTCCGGTGTAGTCTTTAGCGCCACGATGGCTTCAGTGACGCTTACCGCTATCGAAGGAATACCAATCGTCAAGGCTGGCGATAATGCGGCCGGCTTGATAGCGAGAGGACTCGAACATACCGGCATCGGGCTTCGCGACGGTGATATTATTCTGGTCTGCCAGAAGATCATCTCGAAGGCCGAAGGCCGCGTGGTCCATCTGAAGGACGTTGAACCTTCCCCGTTCGCGCGCAATTACGCGGCGCGATGGGAAAAGGACGCCCGGGTGGTCGAGGTGGTGCTCAGGCAGACGAACCGAATCGTGCGCAACGACCGCGGCGTATTGATCGTCGAAACAGGCCCGGGATGGGTGTGCGCGAACGCGGGAGTTGACGAGTCAAACACGCTTGACGACGAACGCGCAATCCTGCTTCCGGAGGACGCGGACGCGTCGGCGGCAAAGATACGAGAGGAACTCAAGCGGTTGCTGGACGTCCAGGTGGCGGTCGTGGTGACCGACACTTTCGGTCGTCCGTGGCGCGATGGTCTCAGCGAGGTATGTATCGGCGTCGCCGGTATCAACCCGATGCTGGATCTGCGCGGAACCACAGATTTGGGGGGGCGCGAGTTGCACCACACGGTCATCGCAATCGCGGACGAATTGGCAGCCGCGGGCGGTCTGCTTATGGAAAAGGCGTCCGGTATTCCCGCGGTACATGTCCGCGGATACAATTTCGAGCCTTATGACGGATCCGCCAGCGTCTTGATTCGTCCCGCTGAAGCCGATTTGTTTCGATAGGCCTTAAACTTGTGAAGAAAGCAAAAGCCTACCAACTAGACCCGGGTCCTGTTGCGCGAGGAGATGGCTCCGCCGCCGTCCTCGAACGCGATCTCGCCGCAGTCGAGACAAAACTTTCGCACCTGCTTGATTCCAGCGAGAGTCTCATCGCCGAGATCTGCCACTACCTGGTCAATAGCGGCGGCAAACGCCTGCGCCCGACCTTCATCCTGCTGGTCTATCGTGCATGCGGCGGAATCGACGCGAAGGTCGAGGACGCGGTTGACGCCGCGATAGCGCTGGAACTGATCCATTCCGCCACCCTGCTCCACGACGACATCGTGGACGGCGGGATGCTTAGGCGGGGCAAACCGTCAGCGTTCGCCCGCTATGGCACCGGCGCGACGCTGATTGCCGGCGATTACATGTTCTGCAGGGCTTTCGAGTTGTGTGGCCGCTTCGAGGAACATCTGGTCCGCACGGCCGCGCAGGCCTGCATCCAGCTCACCGAAGGTGAAGTGATGGAAGGTCGCTTTCGTCACTCCGCCGCCGCGAACCTCGACGACTACACAAAAGTCATAACCCGCAAGACGGCTTCACTGTTTTCCGCCGGCGGCAGAGTTGCGTCGGATCTGGCGGATGCCGGCGCAGCAACCGTTGACGCGATGTGGCGACTCGGCAACGCGGTCGGCCTCGCCTTTCAGATGATAGACGACATCATCGACATCATGGGCCCGGAGGAAAAGATCGGGAAACCTGTTGGTTCCGATTTGCGCGCGGGAATCCCGTCGCTTCCGGTCGTACTCGGGATGGCGAGGAATCCGGAATTGAACCGGCTCTTCAGCAACGGATGGAATTTTGAGGGCACGAAGTTCGACGCGGCGCTCGAGATGCTCCGTGCGCCCGAAATTGTCGCCGAGGCGCGCGCGATGGCGGCTGAACAGGTCGCAGTCGCAAGAGAATTGCTCGCAACGCTCGAACCGTCGCCCTATCGGGATAATCTTGCCGCTCTGATCGACGATCAGGTCAACCGCGAACTGTAATTTCTCAGCCCTTTTTCAACGCGGAGCGAGCACGGCACCCACGTCGCGTTTGAGAACGGACGCGGGGAGCCATCCGTCATGTTTCCAGATTACCTTTCCTGAAGCCGAGGTCAGAACGAACCAGGGCAAGTCGCCGACGTTATAGCCGTCGGCGAGGCGACCGCTTTTGTCCTCTATGATCGGCGTGTGAAGGGCTGCCGCGAGCGGTGCGAGCCTCTGCCGCGCCTGAGTTGGCGACGGCTCAACCGTGACTACATCGACGGCCACCGGCGAGGCCCAACCCCGCTTCCGCGCCATCGCGCCGTAACTGTCGACAGCATCCAGATGCTTCGACAGACTTGAGTCCTGCCCAAGCCACGAGGCGAAAAAGAGCATCAGGTGCGGGTGCGCGGCTCCCAAAACCACGGGCTGCCGCGTCGACCCCAGGGACGCGACGCTCACCACCTTGCCTGGGTTGAAGAATCTCTTGTGTTGCGCCGAGACTTGCCGCAGCGGTGGGACAGCGGGGTCGCCCGGCAACAGACGCGCAACCTCCCTGGCGAGATCTCTGGCCTCATCACCAACGGACTCATAGCTCATCATCGTCATGTGCAACGAACGCTCGCGGCCGTCCTGATCGATGATGAAAACGATGGCCTGATGTATGAGGTCACCGTCGGCGCTGGCATGCACATAAACATGGTAGCTGTGCCATACGCGCTCCAATTGAGCGGGTGAACCGGTCAGAAAGCGCCAGTGACTCCCCAGCTCATGCTCGCGCGTGTACTCGGCCACATCAGCGACCTTGTCCTTCTTCACGTTGATGTTCACGCCGAGCATTTGCACCTGTGACGCCGCGGCCGGGCCGAGCATCTTGACCGCTTCCACCATGCTCTGCGTGGTAAGAGGGCACAGTTGGGTGCACTCCGGATCGATGAACGTAAGCATCACCACCTTGCCCCGAAACTGAGCAAGCGAGGTACGTTTTCCCTGCTGGTCGACTAAGACGAATCCCGGCGCCCTCACGCCAACCGACTTGGTCCTCGTCATGATGAAGATCGTCAAGCATCCCGCCACGATCAGGACCGCTCCCACAGCGAACAGCAGCGAATTTTTTCCAAACATCAGTAAGTCCGACTTTATTTACATTTTGGATGCTACCGTAGCGTCGCATCAACACCCGCTTGGCGACAAGCACACCTGGGGGGCGGGATTTTGGGTCCAGGGAAGCCCGCCGGCAACCAACTGACGCCAATTGGCAGGCAGTTTTGCTCTATTTCCCCATTGGTTCGCTTTCATCCCCCGACTGCACCCGTCCATTAAGTCACGCATGCCATGATTTGACATGATTTATTGTTGCCCGACTTTCGTCTAAAGCTTGTTTCAGAATTCATTGGGGCCAACGCAAAGGGCCCGGCAACTTGAGGCCGACGGAGGAACGCCGCGAATGAAAGTATTCATCGGCTGGATATTGGGACTGCTGACTACAGCGGTCGTTGGAGCAATCATCTTCTTTGTGGTGATGCCGCGTCTGTCATGGACCGCCGACGCGGTACCCGGGCCCATTGAAAGCTGGGCGGCTCATTACGTCAAAAGCCGCTGGGTAAGAAGCAACGCGCCCGAGGAAGCCAACCCGTTCAAACCCACGCCCGCCAATCTGGCGGTCGGCAAGCAGATGTACGACAAGAACTGCGCGTATTGCCATGGAATTGATGGCAGCGGGAGCAACGAGTTCAGCGCCAACCTGTATCCGCCACCCGCAAGATTGATCGGTGGCACGCAAAGGATGACCGACGCGGAGATTTATTTCGTGATTGCGGAGGGAGTTCGCAACACGCCGATGCCCTCGTTCAAGGCACATCACAGTTCCGCCGATATCTGGAAAACGGTGCTATGGGTGCGACATCTGGCGCATCTGACACCCAAGGAGGAGGCGGCAATCGAGCAGCGCCAAAAGCAAGCGATAGCGGACCATCTGGCAACAACAGCCGGAGCAAGTGCATCCCAGGCGCCAAATTAAAAATTTTTCCTCCACAGCCATCCGGCAAGAAGAGAAGCTTCACATTCGTGCGACGGAACCGGCGCGGAACTTCAGTGACCGCGCCGGTTCGTTAAATCAGCGGACAAGTCCTCACGGACGGTAAAACGACGGTTCAAAGCGCCCGCGAATCGCGCTTTACGCAGCGGATACCCACCGCCAGCAGAAAATCCGAATGATCATTTGCGCGCCGGTTTCGACACTCCCGATACCAAGTGCAATATCGTTCGCATCACGCGCGGCAGAAGTTCGGGCCGCGGCAGCCGCGGATCGAATATAGCCATTCGCCGCTCGTTTTCGTTGAGGCAGGTTTCCACGAACTTGCGCAAAGTGATGTCGTCGCCGCAGAGCTGCGACGGAGCCTGGATCACGAAGTCGTCGGCCTTGTCCACGGCGCCACTTCGCGCCAACTGCATCGCGGTGTG
>JBJKQX010000131.1:0-5047 GCA_046704965.1 Binataceae bacterium (SeqCode) | reverse complement strand
TGTCGCTGGGCACCAAGTCGCGGCTGCGGTAGTAGCTTTCGATGTCGCTGGGCAGCAGGACTCGCAGACGGTCCTTGATCGTGATGCCCGGCGCAATGACCAGAAATCCACGCGAGAAGTTGGCGCTGGTGGGTGAGCGCGCCGCATTGACCGCCTGCCATGCGATCAGCATCGCCATCACGGTGGTCTTGCCCGCGCCGGTCGCCATCTTCATGGCAAGGCGGAGCAACTCAGGGTTGGCCTGTTCGTTCGCCCCGAGGATGTGCTCCCAAATATGGGCGTACTGCTTTTTGTTTCGTGCAACTTCCGTCAGCCAGATGACAGTTTCAACTGCTTCCACTTGGCAGAAGAATGGGCGCACGCCCTGAAACTGATAGCTGCGCCAATGATTGAGAAGGCGCGCCGTGGCGGGCGTCACGCCCCATACGGATGGATTCGAGCGGCGCCATTCCCCCACATGGCTGCGAATTTCATTGATGATCGGAGTCGGGTTGTATTCCTGTTCTTCGGTCGAAAGCCCGTCATCGTTTTGCAGATTGAGGTTGCCCTGATCCTTGGCCGCGTTCTTGCGCTTTTTCTTGCGTGGCTTCGGGACGGGTGTGATGAGTTCAGACTTTCGCCGCCCCTCGCGCGGCGCTTCGGCGAGCGGCTGGCCTTCGGCGTCAAGCGGATGATACCGAGTGGGTTCCTCATAAGGAGAATTGAGAATGGGCTGCTCAAAGAACGGGCTAGCTGGCGTTGTCATGCTCCTTATCGTCCCCCCGACACGTCAAGGAACAGACGCACATGGTCCGTGTTGACGTAGTAATTGCTTCGGCCCGAGCGGTGCTTGGCGACGAACCCCTTCTCAGCCAGCATATCGAGATACTTCGCCGCTGTCTGGCGGGAGACCTTGAGGTCTTTCACCACGAAGTCGATACGTGTGTAAGGGTGGCGGAACAGGTTGCTCAACAGGTCTTGCGAATAGAGGTTCGGCAGTTCGTTGCGCAGCCGCTTCTTCCCGTTCGCCATCTGGCTTCGTATGCCTTCGACCAGGGCAAGCGTGGTTTGCGCCGTGTCGGCGACGGCCTCCAGCATATAGAGAATCCACTCTTCCCATGCGCCTTGGGTGCGCACCGCTTGAATCAGGCAGTAGTAGTCTGCCTTCGTGTGCGTGATGTGGCGCGAGAGATAGAGGATCGGGGTTTCGAGTAGCCCGGCGCGCGTGAGATAGAGTACGTTCAGGATGCGGCCGATGCGGCCATTGCCATCGGGAAAAGGGTGGATGCTCTCGAACTGGTGGTGGATGAGCGCCATCTTGATGAGCGGATCGAGGGGCGAGCGTTCGTCCTCGTTGATGAAGTGCTCCAGCGCGGACATCGCCGCTTCGATCTCGCGCGCATCCTGCGGCGGGACATAGATGACCTCGCCGGTTGCGTCGTTCCTGAGCGCGGTTCCCGGCGTGACACGAAACCCGCCGTCCCGGCGCTTGAGAAGGCGGAATATCTCGATCAGCGTGCGATTGGTGATGAGGCCGCCGGACGTAAGCAGCCGGTCATAGCCAAGCTTCAAAGCGTCGCGGTATAGGGCGACTTCCTTGGCGGCCGGGGAATCCGGTCCCTCAAGCTGGAGGTCGGCCTGAAACAGTTCGTCCTGCGTCGTGACGATATTTTCGATTTCGGAGGAAGCCTTCGCCTCCTGAAGTGCGAGAGTGTCGATGAGGATGCCCTGATTGGGGATCGTCGCCGCACGCCCCTTCAATTCGGCGAGAGCGCGATTCGCCTTGGCGAGCGCCTTCAACACCGGAACCGTTTCGAGGTTCCCCGGCGGTGGCAGAGCGGGAATGGCATAGCTTGGCTTTAACATGTCGATCAGTATGTGTTAAAAATATCAAAATTCTTTAACACGTCATGGTCGATATGTATAGGGAAATCGCCCGTCGTTGACAGGTCGCCAGGGTCTAGTCCCCGGCGGTACGGGCAAGAGCCGCCGCGGCATCATATTGAAAAATCCGCTTTGAATGCGGAGTCTTAAGGATGATCCAATGTGGACGGTCTTCTCATTGATCTTGCAGAGATGGTTTGTAGATTGCATGAAACGCTAAGTATAGCTTAGTGAATGTCGAAAAATATGAACTCGACGTTGGTTTGCAAATATGCCAAAATGCTAAGCATGGATATGCGTTCTGGCGGCAAGCTAAACCGACTCCAGCAGGAACTCCCCGAGGGACTCCTGGCCGACGCCGCTTGGATGGAGGCCCACGGTTACTCGTCGGCGCTGCGCAGCCAGTATGTTCGCGCGGGCTGGCTCGATAACCCGGCCCGGCGCGTCTATCGCCGCTCGCGCACGCCGCTCACCTGGCAGCAGGTGGCCGTTTCTCTCCAGACGGTGCTGGACCTTCCGCTGACCGTTGGCGGGCGCACCGCGCTCGAACAGCAGGGTTACACCCATTACCTTTCGACAGCCATGCGCGAGGTTCATCTTTACGGGCCGAAGCGTCCGCCGACCTGGCTGGCCAGCCTGCCACTCGACGTGACCTTTCATTGGCACAACAGCCTGCGACTGTTTCCTGGTGATGCCGACGCGCCGCCCGAGCCAAGCCCGATCATGGTCAGCGCCAGCGGCCTGACCTTGCCACTCCGATATTCCAGCAAGGAGCGCGCCGTTCTCGAATTGCTCGACGAACTGCCCGAGCATGAGAGCTTCCATCAGGTCGATGCCTTGATGGAGGGGATGAGCGATCTGAGCCCGCGCCGTTTGCAAACCCTATTGGAGGCTTGCGCCAGCGTGAAGGTGAAGCGGCTATTTCTCTACTTCGCCGACCGCCACCGCCATGCGTGGCGATCCCGGCTCGATTTATCCCGTGTCGATCTGGGTTCGGGCAAGCGCGTCCTCGTCAAAGGCGGCAAGCTCGATCCGCGCTACAACATCACCGTGCCGACCGACCTGGGAGGTCCGTGAAGCTCATGGCCTTCCTGGACACATATCGGCAGCAGGTCGCCCTTCTCATTCGCGTTCTTCCTTTCGTCGCGGAGGAACGGGCTTTCGCGCTCAAAGGCGGCACTGCGATCAACCTGTTCGTGCGCGACATGCCGCGCCTCTCCGTGGACATCGACCTGACCTATCTGCCGGTCGAAGGCTGGGCCACATCGCTCGCGGCAATCAACGCCGCCATGCTGGGGATCAAGGAACGGATCGAGCGGGGCGTCCCTGCCGCGAGAGTCAATGCTTCGCGTTCCGCTGACGAGAATATCGTCACCAAGCTGATCGTTCGGGCGAGCGGCCTGCAGATCAAGATCGAGGTGACGCCGGTGCTCCGCGGTGCGGTCTATGATCCCGTCGAAATGAGCGTAGTTCCCGCTGTCGAAGACGCCTTCGGCTTCGCCGAAATGCAGGTCGTGTCATTCGCCGACCTTTACGCGGGCAAGATCGTGGCGGCCTTCGACCGCCAGCACCCGCGCGACCTCTTCGACGTGCGCAGCCTCTTGGCGAACGAGGGCGTCGGCGACGAGTTGCGCCGCGCCTTTCTGGTTTACGTCATCAGCCACAACCGTCCGATGGCCGAAGTTCTCGCCCCGACCCGCAAGCCGCTGGGCGATGAGTTTGCGCGGGGTTTCGCCGGCATGACTCAGGAGCCTGTCGCGCTTGCGGACCTTGAGGCCACGCGGGAGGCGATCATCGCCGCGATGGTGGCCGACATGCCGGAAGACCACCGGCGCTTCCTTGCCGGCTTCAAGCGCGGTGAGCCGGATTGGACGCTTCTCGGGATACTGGAGGCGCAGCATTTGCCCGCCGTAATGTGGAAACAGCGCAACCTCGCCAAACTGCCCGATGCCAAACGGCGCGCGCTGGTCGATGCATTGGAGCGCGTTCTCTTTCCCTGACCGCAACGCCCATCGAAGGGGCGTGTCCTTTGGCGGTGCTGATGCTCAGTTACCCTCGAACGCCTGCTTTCCCTTCGCGGTCCAGAGCGCCCGTGCGTGTTCACCCTGCTCGCTTTTGAGCCTGTCGGCCATCCAGAGCAGCGCGCCGTAGATCATGGCGCGATCATCGCCGGTCAGGTCCACGATACCGGCCTTGACGACAAGGCCGCCGAGTTCGATCAGATGCCGCGTGCGCTTGCGACGTTCGACCTGCCAAGCGTGCATGTCATGCCGCGCCAGTACTGCCCGATGACGGTTGTGCGCCGCTCGATTGCGCCGAAGTGCCGCCAGGGCCGCGGCTAGGCGCCGATGCAGTTCGCCGCGACCGGCCGTGAAAGAACGCGGCGCCGCGCTTGGCCCATGCCTCCCTCTTCCCGGCGTCCTTGGTTTCGGCCAGCACGATCAGAGCGCCCGCCAATTCTTCGGCACTGAGGGCGTCCGCTCCTGTCGAAACGACCAACTCGCCAAGCTGCTGCACTTTGCGGGTTTTCAGGTCTCTTGCCTTGTCTTCCAGTGATTTCAATTCTGCGTCGAAGTCCCGTGGCTTTCGCATCATCGTCTCCATAAGCTGTCGATGGAGCGATGATAGTTGAGCGCCTGCCGCAATGCTGTAAGGTTGCCGGGACAGGTTGAAACGGCGCGGGGCGTCCCGAGAAATTAGTTTCGAGGGCGCGCTTATACGTCGTTCCGACGTGCGCTTCGCTGTGATGATGTTCGGATCGCGATGGCGATCTATCATCTTCACGTCAAGGTCATCGGCCGCAAATCCGGCTCCAGCGCGGTGGCCTCCGCCGCCTACCGTTCGGCCTCGCGGCTGCGCGACGACCGGCTTGAGCGCAGCCACGACTTCTCCAACAAGCGCGGCGTCGTCCACTCCGAGGTTATGCTGCCGGAGGATGCGCCCGAACAATGGCGCGACCGCGAACGGCTCTGGAACGATGTCGAAGCCTTCGAGGTCAGGAAGGACGCCCAACTTTGCCGTGAGATCGAGTTCGCCCTTCCGCGCGAGATGACGCAAGCGCAGGGCGTCGAACTCGCTCGCGACTTCGTGCAGGCCGAGTTCGTGGATCGGGGCATGATCGCCGACCTCAATGTGCATTGGGACATGGCCGAGGACGGGACGCCCAAGCCCCACGCCCATGTCA
>JBJKQX010000130.1:0-4266 GCA_046704965.1 Binataceae bacterium (SeqCode) | reverse complement strand
GTTTCCGTCTCGAAGCCCCGGGCAATCTCGGCTATCTGCCCCGCGTCCGACGACGAAACCTCAAACCCGGCCCCAAGAACCTTATAGCATAGTATTTCTTCCAGCAGACGGGCGATCAACTCGAAGTTCTCGGCCGCCTGCTCGCGACTCGAGAACAATTCCTGGGCAAGAGACTGCGCGCGCCGGAAATCGATCGATCGCGCGTCCTTAAGCGCCGCAACAATCGCACGAAGCGGCGGCTCTTCGCCCTCGTCCAAGGCCATCGCACGGGCAGCGCTGCCGCGGGCAAGCCTCGCAAGTGCCGTTGCCCGTTCGCGATCGACTCCGTGAGCGGCCAGCAGTTGCTCGATTTCACCGCTTGTCAGAGCGCGCATCCTCACCAGTCGAAGCCGCGACCGCACGGTGTCGAGCAGCGCGCGTTCGCTTGCCGTAACAACGAATATGATCGTGTGGCCGGGCGGCTCCTCGAGCGTTTTGAGCAGCGCGTTCTGGGCCGGAACGTTGAGTGACTCGGCGTCTTCCACCAGTGCGAGGCGCATCGGTGCGCGCGAGGGCCTGAATCCGAGCTGCGTGATCATGGCGCGCACCTGCTCGATCAGAACGTCGCTTCGCCCCTCCGCGCGCCGGATATGGACGACGTCGGGATGCACGCCGGTGGCGAACTGAACGCATCCCGCGCAGCAATCGCACTTCTCGCCCGCTGCTTTGGCCCGTGCGCGCTCGGACATCGAGGCCGTCGCCCGAGTCGGGCATCGGTTTGGCGTGCAGCAGAAGGCGGTGCTGCCAGGCGATCGTTCGCACACGAGACTATGGACCAGCGCGCTCGCGACAAGAGTCTTTCCCACCCCGCGCGGGCCGCTCAGCAGATAGGCGTGCGAGGGCCGCGAGCCCAACTCGGCAAGAAGTCGCTCATAGACGTCGCGATGGCCCAGCAGACCGTCTAAAGGCATCGGCGCCTCAACGCTTCCCGAGCAGTTTTTCGACCCTGCCGAGAATCTCGGATGAGACCTCGGACAGGGGACGTTCGGAATTTATCAGGGTGACCCGTTCGGGCTGGTCTCGCGCGACAGTCAGGAAGCCTTCCCGAACGCGCGTATGAAACGCGACCTCCTCGCCCTCGAAGCGATCGAATTGATGAACGGTGCCTTTGGAGCGTTCGCGGGTGCGCGCAAGACCGGTTTCGACCGAGCAGTCCAGAACGATCGTCAGGTCGGGTATCATGCCCGCGGTCGCGAGCCGGTTGAGTTCACCGAGCAGTTTCAGATCGAATCCGCGCCCGTATCCCTGATAAGCGACGGTCGAATCCGAATAGCGGTCAGAGATTACTATTTCGCCCGCCTCGACGGCGGGCTTGAGTTTTTCGCTCACGTGCTGCGCCCTGTCGGCCAGAACCAGCAGCAGTTCGGCCGCAACGTTGAGCGATACTTGCGCGTCGAGGAAAATCTCCCGAATCGCGGTGCCGGCGCGCGTGCCGCCCGGCTCGCGAGTGACCGTCACACGATGGCCGCGCGCGCGCAGTGCGTCGGCGAGAATCGCGGCCTGGGTGGTCTTTCCGGAACCCTCCACGCCTTCGAGCGTGATGAATAACCCGCGCTCCATCAGCCGCCAAAATACCGCATGATTTGCGGTTGAAAGATTGCAAAAATGCCGGCAGCCAGAGCCAGAAACGGTCCGAACGGCACCTCCGTTTGAAGGAGCGAAGTTTCTCCCTCGCCCGCTCCCGCAGCGTCCTCGGCCACAGGCGGCTCTGAACGGCCACCCGCGATCGCGAAGACTATTCCGCCCACCGAGCCAAGGATCGCGCCCACGAACAGCGTGAAGGCCGCGCCGCGCCAGCCAATAAAGGCACCCACCATCCCGAGCAGCCACACGTCGCCCATCCCGACGCCCTCGCGCCCGCGAATCCAGAAGAAGAGTTCTCCGGTGACGAACAGAAAACCCCATCCCACGGCGACGCCTATGAGGGACTCCTTGAGTCCCACTTCCGGCATCAGGAAGGTCGCAGCGAGTATCCCGAGCGGTATTCCGGGAAAGGTAATCAGGTTGGGGATGAGTCGCCAGTCGTAATCGATCAACGCCACCGTAAACAGCGCCGCGCAGAAAACGAACCGCGCGAACGCATCGCCGAGCGGAAAAGTCAGAAACAGGTAGAGCGCGATGAAGGCTAGCGAAATCTCCGCCATGAAATGACGAAACGGGATTCGCGCTCCGCACATCAAGCATCGGCCGCGCAGCCCCAGGTAGGCCAGAATCGGGATGTTTGCCCAGTACGGGATCGCGCGCTCGCAGCTCGCGCAGAACGAGCGCGGCCGCACGATCGATATGTCACGCGGAAGACGATAAGCCACCACGTTGACGAAGCTTCCGACGCACGCTCCGAACAGAAATGCCAATGTTGCGCCGAGCCATACAGGAATGTCAGTCGTCATTACTCACCGCTCCTCTGCCTCCACCACCGTCACGCTTAGTTCGCGCTCACGCCGCCCGTCGAACTCCGCGAGCATCACGCCCTGCCACCTTCCGAGTCCGAGCCGCCCGTTACGCACCGGTATGTTGATCGAAGTGCTCACCATCACTGACAGAATATGTGCCTGCGAGTTGCCCTCGCCATGCCGATAGCCGCCGTTGCGCGGAATGACCCGTTCGAACTGGCCGAGCATATCGTGGGTAACGTCGGGGTCCCAGTTTTCCGACACGATTATGCCCGCGGTCGTATGCGGCACAACCAGATTGCACAGACCGTTCCCGACGCCGCTTTGCGCAACAGCCGCGTTCACCTGCTCGGTGACGTCGACGAGGGTCATGCGGGAATCAGTGTGAATTCTCAAGTCCATTGGCGCTTCATTGAGTTTACGATCACGAAAATCCGGTCCCTGCGACCCTCACGCACGGGTTTTCGTAAAGCGCGGACGACGCAGACTACCACGTTAATGCTTATCACGGCGATTGGACCGAGTCGCGCCCCGATCCGAGCGCTGCGGCGAACGTTCCTGGGGCGTTTGGTGAACGTCCGGACTCGATCATCGCTGGCATTTGGGACAATAGAAGCTCGCGCGTTGGCCGACGACCACGTTGCGGATCGGCGTGGAGCACTTGTAGCAGGGTTCTCCTTCGCGTCCGTAAACGGCAAGCTTCGAGGCGAATCTGCCCGGCTCACCACGCGAGTTGAGGTAGCTTCGAAAGGTCGTTCCGCTCCCTTCTATCGCCGCGTTGAGCACGCGAGGTATCGCCTCGGCGATTCGCTCCATTTCGCGCCGGGTCACACGTCCCGCCGCGCGCCGCGGACGCACACCAGCGAGAAACAGGATTTCGGAGGCGTAGATATTGCCGATTCCCGCGACGATCCGCTGATCCATCAGCAGGTTCTTGATAGCCGCTTTGCGTCCGCGCGCCTTGCCTGCGAGATAATCAGCCGTCATTTCATTGCCAAGCGGCTCAGGGCCGAGACCGGCGAGTTCTCTCAGCGTCGCCAGATGCGAACGATCGGTCAGACGCAGAATTCCGAAGCGCCGCGGATCGTTGAAGACAAGTCGGCTTCCGTCATCAAGGCGGAATTCGGCGTGATCGTGCGCGCTGTCGAGGCCGAACGAGTCCGCGTTGTCGTGGCGATGGGTGATACTGCCGCTCATCCCGAGATGCGCAAGGATGATCGGGCCGCCGCTCAGTTCGATCATCAAATACTTGGCGCGGCGCGCTATGCGTTCGATACGACGGTCGATGACGTCCGCGATGAAATTGCGGGGAATCGCGCGGCGAAGCGGTTTGATGCCGATTCTGCCGCCGACGATTGAGCGACCGACGGCGGATTCTTCCAGCATCAGGCGAAGCGATTCAACTTCCGGCAGTTCAGGCATCGCGCACTTCCGCGTCCGGCTTCAGGACCCCACCTTTCACAAGAGCGCGCGCAAGCCTAACCAAGTCTTCGGGCGAAAGCGACCCGGGCCGAAGCGAATCCGGGATTTGGGCGCCGGCCAAATACTCCTCGGCCTCGCGCGGATCGAGCGCGAGCCCTCCCGCGAGCGAGTTGCGCACTTTCTTGCGCGGTGCCGAGAAGCAGGCACGGACCGTCGCCGTCACGGCCGATTCTTCTTCAGGCTCGAACGGAAGACGCGCCACGGCCCGAAACCGCAGCACCTCCGCATCTACCTTAGGTCTTGGAAAAAAGCTTCCCGCGGCGACACGGAAGTGACTATCGATACTCCAGTAAAGCGCCGCGAACACCGAGAGCGCCGAATAGGCACGTTCACCCGGGCGAGCGCGAATACG
>JBJKQX010000129.1:0-2730 GCA_046704965.1 Binataceae bacterium (SeqCode) | reverse complement strand
AGCGGCCTGCTGGTCGGGCGTTTCCTCGAACTCGAACCTCTCCGAAAATTCGTGATAATCGCCGCCCGGATGGGGAAACGGATGTCCCTCCATAACTTCGCGCGCGGCATAGACGTCGAGCAGTTCCTTCGCCATCGCGAGCACCGCCTGCTTGGTGCGACGCTTGACGCGTTCCCATGAACCGCTGCCGAGCTTGTCGAGCTTGGGCTCGGCGCCGTTTCCGCCACCGCCCACGTAGCGCTGGACCAGGTTGATACGCTCGACCGGCACGTACATCGTGTCGCTGCCCGCGTATTCGAGGTTCATGAAATCGCCTTCCGCGTCGGCGACCTTCAGATGCTTGAGTCCGCGATAGCGGCCGATTCCGTGATCGATATGGACAACGAAGTCACCCGGCTTGAGTTCTTCAAGGTTGACGAACGTGCCCTTGGCTCGCGGCTTCGCTCGCCGTCTGACCCGCGGCTCACCAAAAATCTCTTCTTCGCTGTAGACGTAAAGACTGTCGGCCTGGAGAACCACACCGGCGGAAATTTCGCCCTCGATTATCGCGGGCCGATAATCGTCGGCGAGTTCGAGAAGCTCCGGGAAAGTTTTGCAACCCGTGTTTACGTCGATTTCGTAGGCCTCAAGATGGCGTCTGAGACGCGCCGCCTGGTTTTGACCCTCGACCACCATCACCGCCCGACCCTGCGCGCGCCGGACCTCGTTTAGCTCCGTCGCAAGCGGCTCGAAGGAGATCGCGTGACGCTGACCGGTCAATTCAACCGAGCCGAGTTTCAGGCTTGGAGCGGATTTGACTTCGATAGGCCGTGCCCATCCCTCGCGCGGCGGCATCGCGGTGACCAACGAGCCGACCTCGACTGATCTGAGCGCGGAAAGCTCGCGTTCGAGGTCTTCGGGCGCCAGGTAGAATGACTCGACCGGGGCATGGAACATGCGCCGCGCACGCGCGGCCGCGGCTTCACCTTCTATCAGCTGGGAAAAACGCTCGGATTCCGCCAGTATACGCCCCGGATCGACCATCCACGCGATCGCGCGCTCGGGAAGATAGGCGAAAACCGTGTCGAGCGCCTGCCCGTATACATACGGCATCAGGAGTTCAGCGCCGGGGAACAGAAGCCCGGTCTCGATCGTCTCAAGCAGCTCGGCAGCTTCCTTGCGCACCATCCCGACCTCAGCCGTCCTGAGCGCGACCGCGTCAGACAACGACCGCTCTTTCAGGACCGACGAGGCAACGTAACGGGGACGGATAATCGTGGCCTCGGAAATCGGAGCAAGCGAACGTTGGGTGGCAGCCTCGAAATGGCGCACCGATATTACCAGGTCGTCTTCCAGCTCGAATCTTACCGGCTCGCGATAAAGAGGCGAAAAAACGTCAATGATTCCGCCTCGCACGCTGAAGTCGCCCTGCTCTTCGCATTGTGGCAACCGCTGATAGCCGATCGTGGCGAGCGTTTCGACCATCAGGTCAAGGTCGACGCTGTCGCCCTCGGCGATACGCAGGATCGATTCGTCGAACGTATCGCGCGGAATCGTCCGCATCATCAGCGCCTCGGCGGAGGTCACTATTAGCGGCGCGGCAATACGCCGCATCGCGAACAACGACGCCAGTTGCGAGGCCTGGACGTGCGTTGGCGGCGACATATGCGCGAACGGCTTGACCTCCCATGCGCGCAACAGATGCACCCGCCGTCCGGCAAGATCCGCATCGAGCGATTCGCCTAGAAAAAAGGCGGTTTCATGGGCAAGCGCCTCGGCCTCGGCCGCGCGCGAAGTAACCGCGATGACAGGCCGATCGAGATGCAGCACCGCCTCGCGCAGCATCAGGGCGTTCGCCGCGCCCTTCAGCCCCATCACGGGGAAATGCAGATCGTCCGATCCGAGGCGCGCTTCGAGTTCACTCGCCGCCTCTTTTAGAGAACGTTCCAAGTCAGATTGCCGTGTATGTGACGCAAAATCGCCTTCCGACGCGTCGAGACAGGCCCGTTGCGTCGGCAGGTTCTAATCATGATAGCAGAGATTCGGGAATCGATGCGCCCTCCGAAAGCTGTCCAGTGTCAAAAGGCGCGTTCCTTCGCCGCCGACATCAGAGCGCCGCTCACAGCCTCCGGACCAGCGTCGTAGCGACAGGTCCCCGGACGCGGATTATGTCAGGGAGCGTCGGCGTCGTTCGCATTCGCGTAGCGCTGCTTGCCCAGATGCACCGCGAGCTTGAGCGTCTTGCGATTGTCGTGAACCGTCCTTACGACCGTCAGGTATACGATCTCGCCCGACTTAAGCCCGCTGATGGCCTCCCGAAACTGCCGCTGGTTGATCACGCGATGGTCGTCAACCGCGACGATAAGGTCGCCGTCGCGCCCGAGCGCGCCCGATTTAGCCAGCAACGGATCGGTTAACACGCCAAGGGGTGCGAGCATAGCGCCGGCGGTAACCATGGAAACGCCAATCGAAGACATATCGATACGCCCGCGGAGTCCGGCCTTTGCGGCGGGACTGCCGGGATCGACTTCGAGGATTTCCAGGCCCTTTTCCTTGTACCCATCGTGCAATTCGGTCGTATCCCGAACCGTGATGCCGATGTACGGCAATTTCGGCAGATGCGGGGCGACGGATACTTGCTTACTAGCGGCGGGCGCATTGTTGCGGTTTCGAGCGCTGGTTGCCTCGGCTTTGGGCTCAGGCGGCGCGACCGAAAACCGCGGAGCGATGGTCAGGGTGTTGTCGGGTTCG
>JBJKQX010000128.1:0-4280 GCA_046704965.1 Binataceae bacterium (SeqCode) | reverse complement strand
GCGTTGTCCACCACGATTATTTCCGTGTCCACGCCCTGCTGCGCGCGTACCGAAGTCAGCGCGCGCTCCAAATGGGCGCGACGGCGATAGGTCAGGATGGCGATTGTTATCTCGTGCGTCATGCCGCGTTGAATCTCACGTGCGCGATCCAGGCCGAAACCGTCGCACGCGCCAGCCTTCGGCGCGTCGCGGACGACATCGGTCCTTCAACGCCGAAAAGCCGCCCCAGCGACCCACAGATGGCATCGCCCGGAGCATCACCGCTCGCGCTTTCCTTCCAGAAGAAATCGAGCAGGCACGCGGCACTGTAAATCGCGGCGGTCGGCGACCCGTACGTGGCCATCAAGCCCGGCCACGCCGTCGCAAAACGCCCGCCACTTCGGGTCCGAAGCCACAGCCGCGCCCAATCCCGAAGCCGCTGCCGCGACGATTCCACCCGTCTGAACCGCTCGGGTATCGCTCTCCAGCCTTCGGCGTTCACACCGCCCGTTATCAGCCGGTCGGTCTCCCATGCGAGCACCTGTTTTGCCGCGCTGGTGCCGTCCTCGAATGAAGCGAGCGCGCCGTGCCCGTCGTCCGGAACTGCAGCCCTCTTCGTCTCCATCGCCTCGCGCAGCCGTCCGAGGAAAAGCTCCCCGGCGCCCGCGTCGAACACCTGCGGCTTGCCCCTGAGCCGTTCTTCCAGGGCCGACGCACGCTCGTGATAGTTCGGCCGGTAGCATCCCAGGAAAATTGAAAGCGAGGTGCCGAGGTCTATCCAGAACTTGGCGCTGTTATATGCAAGCGCGGTCGGGTCCGGAGCGCACGCCTCGCACGCAAGCCGGAATTCCACCCGCTCAACGGTCCGGTTGGCCACCAATCTGAGCGCGTCAAGCGCGGGAATCGCGGGCGGTTGACTCACCCATGGCGGCATCGCCAGCCGTTCGGGAACGCCCCACAGCAGCCGTCCGTTCTCGAACAGCTCCCGCGAAAAAATCGTCTCGCGCATCCGTGCGAGTTTCGCGGCCGTGATCGCCCGCACCTCCACCCGCACGTTGCGCTCCATTCGTTCCGCGTCAGTATTTAACGAGAGCTCAAGAGCGCGAAGCGCCCGATTGACCGAGCCAAAATCGCGCAGTTTGTCGGGAAATACCGCTATGCACTCAATATCGCTCAGCCATCGCATCCGCCCGCCCGAACGTTCCACGATAGAGCTCTCGCCGCGCGCGAGACTTCCGGTAAGGATAAGGCCAAGAGGATCGAACGCCGCGGTCGCAGCGCGCGTCTCCTCAGCCAGATGGCGCAATTCGGCCGCCGCCTCAGACTGTCCCGCAGAATTACCGCACGCCTCGAACGAACCGGGCGACCACAAACCAAACATCGGACGCGTCACCAGTTCCTCAACTCCCAAACAGCCCGTGCAGTCCTAATCGCCCTCCACGGCCCGAGCCGCCATTGCGGTTACCGTTGCCGTGTCCATCCGGGTACCCGTACCCATACCTGTAGTCTGTTTTGCTCGCGACCGAGTACGGAAGGACGAACCGGTTCAAAACCACTCCGCAAAACGGCATCGGATTCAGCAGGTCCAGCGTCTGCTCAACAAGCTTGCGCGGCGTCATGTTGGCGGCGACCACCAGCAGGCCGGCGTCCATGTGGCGCGACAAAATCCGCGTTTCCGGCGCGGCCAGCGTCGCCGGTGCGTCGAACAATATGTAAGCCGCCGGGCTCAAAGCGCGAAGTTCGTCAACCAGCCGGCGCATCCGCATCCCCGCGAAAGCTTCCGGATTGCCTACCGTCGAATTGCCCGCGGGCAGCACGCGCAGGCCCTCGATATGCGTGTCCTGAAGACATTCGTCCAGGGTTGCGCGTCCGCTCAGATAGGCGCTCAGGCCCGCCAGCGGAGTCAGGTTGAAGGCGCGATGCACCGAGGGCGCCCGGCAGTCCGCATCCACCTGCACCACCGGCGTCTCAGGAGTCGCCAGGCTGGTCGCAAGGTTGATCGCGGTAAAACTTTTGCCCTCCTGCCTAAGCGCGCTGGTTATCATCAGAACCCGCTTCGAATGCACGGCGACCCAGTCCTGGTCGAAGGTCCTGAGCACCTGAAACAGTTCGGCGGCAACCGCCGCGTCGCGTCCCGAGCGAACCAGCGGGGGAATCTTTTCGCGGTCGCGAAAATCGTCCGAAATCGGCGCCAGAATCGGCCTCTGTTCGGCTTCTCCATCGCGCGCGCTCGAAGCGGTGCTCGCTCCGTTCCCGGTTTCGGCCGGGCGCGCGGCGTGACGGTTTCCGCTGGACTTGTCCGCGAAATTTTCCTGCTCGCCTGCGGATCGGGCCGGACTATCCGTCCCCGCGGTCTCGGCCACCGGTCTATTATCAACGGCGCCGGTATCCGGAACCTTCGGCCTGGACTCCTGGACTGGCGCCGACGGCTCGCTCGTAGGCGTGGCCGCTAACGCAGCGTCGCGCTCGTGCGTTGATTCGTCAGCGGATACCTTCTCCGTCGAGTCGGCGTCCGCCGCTCCTTCACTGCGCTCGGCCCAGTTCCTGCGAAGTTTCCCTTCGCGTTCCGCTTTGAGTAGTGCTTCGTAAAGCTTGCTCATTCTTCGCTCCACCGCTGCGATCCGCGACCTCGCCGGTCGTTCGCTGCCCCGTCTCAGGCGCCGTCTGCCATACGGCGGTACCCGACTCCTGTCCAGGGACATCCGCCGCTCCGGTACTCGCTCCGGTACCGCGTCGTCCGACACCATTGTCCGGCAGATTGACCATCCGAGTCACAAATGAATAGGCTTTTGAATAGGTCTGTTGCAGAAACGCGCGCGGTTGCGCGTAATACTGCGGTCCAACTCCGTCAACCATAATCCACAAGAGCGCAGCTGCCACGACTGCAACTCCGACCGCCGCATACGATGCCATTTTTCTAAACGGCCGGAATACGCGTTCTTCGTCCTGCTCCCGCAAAACAATCGGCTTGGCGGCATCCGTCTTGAGTCCAAGCTCCCGCACGGCCTGTTCTACCGTTGATTTTTCGATCACTGGGGAATCCGACGCATATCCAATGATCATGGCGCTGTCGCAGATGGAATTGATAAGACGTGGTATCCCGTCGGAATACTTGTGAATCAGCGAACACGCCTCGAACGTAAACGGCGAACGCCGGGCGCCCGCAACCCGGAGACGCCTTCCTATATACTCGGCCGTCTCCTCTGAACGCATTGGTTCCAGGTTACAACGCATCGCGACCCGTTGCCTCAGCGCGCGCAATTCAACCGAGTCGAGCATCACATCGAATTCCGGTTGGCCGGCGAGAACTATCTGCAGAAGCTTGGCCGACGCTGTCTCGATGTTCGACAGGAGTCTTATTTCCTCCAGTATATTGATCGGCAATGCCTGAACTTCATCGAATATCACGAGAACAACTCTGTCGTGCCGAATAGAGTCGAGTAAGAACTCATTCAAGCACGAAATGAAGGGCTGCGGCTCTTTCCATCCGAGTCCCAGTTCTCTCGACAAAGACTCCTTGAGCTCATCGAGCGAGCGAGGCGGATTGAAAATATAGGCGGTCGTTACTCCCTTATCGACTTCCTCGATAATCTTTCTGAGAATCGTCGTCTTCCCGGTGCCGACTTCACCCGTGAGAACGGCAAAGCCCCTGCGCTCCATAGTTACGTAGCGAAGCTGCGCGAGCGCCTCCTGATGCCGAGGCGTCATGTACAGAAACCGCGGGTCGGGATTCAGGCTAAACGGTTCGAGCTTGCATCCGTAGTATGTGTCGTAGATGGCCATCGCGATTTCTATAGTATACCCTTCATCGCGGCAAACCAGATCGCACATACCCCCAACACAGTACATGCCGAGGAGACCGCAAAAGCGGTCAACACGAGCCTTTTCGCCGAATGTTGCGATTCTATACGTTCAACCAGCGGGATCGTCGCAGCAACCGTCAGGCCATGCACATTCCTTATGTCTTCCGGATCTCTGAACGACGTGTCCGTGAAGAACAGAATAAACGGGAGGGCCAGTGCCAACAGCACACTGAGCAATGTGCCTCCCACTGCGATGCTCAAGCGGTCGGGTTGAAGCGGGCGCATGGGAAGCGTCGCTGAGTCAAGAACCTCCATGTGCTCGCCCTCCTGCTCCTGCTCGAGATTCTCGGACATCTTAGCCGCGAGTTTCTTCCCAAGCAGTTCATGGTAAGTTGCGGAGAGGACGTTGTAGTCACGCGTCACACCGGCCATCGCTTGCGCATGAGTCGGAGTCTCGGCGATACGCTGATTCACGTCGGCTATTTCACCCTTAAGCGT
>JBJKQX010000127.1:0-5463 GCA_046704965.1 Binataceae bacterium (SeqCode) | reverse complement strand
GTCCTGACAATGGCACTGGTCGTTCGGGAATTCAGGGCGGCAGGCTATCGGTCGCTGCGCGAGATCCGATTTCCCGTGGGACAGTTGAGCGTTTTTGTCGGGCCCAACGGTGCCGGGAAAACCAATCTCTATCGCGCGCTGCAATTGCTGCAGGCTTCCGCCGCAGGTGCTCTGTCATACGAGCTTGCGGCCGAGGGTGGCTTGGAGTCAGCGCTGTGGGCCGGAAAACGCAAGGCCAAGGACCCGGCGCGGATCAGCCTGACGGCAGGTTTCGCGCCCGCGCCGGACACTCCCGAGGACGCCGACGACGAAGCCCCAATTGCTTACTCCTACGAAATCTCGATCGGGCTCGCCCCGGAGGGCCAGGCGGCTTTCATGTTCGAGCCGCAGGTTAAAGACGAGGCGCTGACATTCCATCACGGCAACCGGCCGATCAAGCTGCTTGAGCGACGCGGCCCGCATGTCGTCGCGCGCGATGAAGAGGGGCTTCGCGTCGATCTTGGCATGAACCTTATGGCGTCGGAGACGGCGTTGGGGTCGTTGGCCGAGCCGGCACGCTTCCCGGACCTGGATCTGATACGGCGCACGATGCTCGACTGGCGCTTCTACCATGAGATACGCACGGATCGAGATTCTCTGCTTCGCCGTCCCTGTCTGGCGGTGACAAGCCCCACTCTTTTGTCCGACGGCTCCAACCTTGCCGCGGTTTTCGCAACTCTGGTTCATATCCGAGGGGACAGCGCCAGCGTTAGTCGGATGATCAGCGACGCCTTCGCAGGCGCACGACTCGTGGTTCCCGCGCCCGACCGGACGGCGTCCTTCGGGATGATTTTTCCTGACTATCCCAAGCGGCTGTTCGACGCCTCCGAGTTGTCCGACGGTACGTTACGCTACCTGGCTTTGGCGGGTGCACTTCTCGCCCATCGCCTGCCTGCGTTTGTTGCCCTCAACGAACCCGAAACCAGCCTCCATCCCGATCTTCTGGCTCCGCTGGCACGCCTTATCGTGCAGGCGTCGGAGCGTACGCAAATCTGGCTGGTTACGCACTCGCTCCCGTTGGCACAGGCGATAGAAGAACACGGCGGGCGAAAGGCGCGCATCGTGGTCAAGCGGAGCGGCGAAACCTGGATTGAAGGGCTCAAGGTCGTTGGTGGGTTCGCCGGCGAAGATTCGCAGGGGTGACGAAGCAGGCGAGGCATCGATTCGATGCCTCGCCTCTGTTCACTGACTCAAGTAGTAGTTCCGGCGAACCAGGTCGTCTCAGTCAGCCGTTGCCTTATCAAGGGAGATGGCGACCGCCTGCGACAGTCTGACTACCAACTCGTCGCCGACCTTTATCCGATTAAGGTTCTCTGGATTATGCGCCTTAACCGTTTCAACTCCACCTTCGGGCCCTTTCAGTGAGACGGTCCCGTGCTGCTTGTCTATCCCGACGACGGAGACGAGCAACTGCAACTGACGACCGGCAACCGCGCCCGGCACCTGCCCAGGTTGCGCCGTCGCTATGCCCTGCTTGATTGAAGCGCTCGGCACCACCTCACCGGGCTTCTTCTTGCGAATGGTCACGACTTCGTAAAAGCGGGCAACAACAGGCTCGCCAACTTTCGCCGCTTGAAGATTGTAGGGATTCTCGACATGGAGGGTGACCTGGCGCCCTCCCGGCCCCTCAAGCGTTACCAGCTTGTTCGCCTTGTCAACCGAAGCGATTTTTCCATGTACCACTATTTCCGTCGCCGCGCCTACGCCTTCAGGCTGGGTGGCCACAGTCTTTGAAACGGTATTTCCTTGCGCGAATGCGGTGGAATTCAAGCCCAGCCCGAGCGCAACAATTGCCAAAACAATAACAACTAGTTGTTTAGTCACCGCTGGTCTCCTACGCACGCTGATTGATTGACTAATCATAGGGCACTCAAGGCAACTATTTGCCTCATTCAATGGCTATCACCGGTGGCGCATTGGCGATATTGGACCTTGGTCCCATATGAGTACCGGCTCTGCCAAATCTCCCACTAAGGCATCATGATGAATCACGCCGGCATCATGGCTCGCACAGGAAGTCAGACAGTGCATCCTGCTGGAGGCACTCACATAAAGAAGGCCAAACCGGGCGAAGCGTCGAAAGCGTCAGGATCCCCAGCGCGCCCTCTTCAAACGCAGGACCTTTCGCCCCGCGTAAAACGGTGCCCGCAGCTTAATGCGATTTGGCGCCGTGACGAGACGAGGCAGCGCTCAGTCTCTCCATAAGAAGCCACGCTTGGAACTTGTTCTGGCGATTCCGAGCGTCGGCCACCGAGGGTGAAACAAGGATCAGCATCCCGTGCCGACGCCCTTGGCGCGAGGGAAGCAGAACAGGCGATTTCGCTATTGCCCTGCCGGGCTTTATCGCTCCCGCAAGATTGAAGCTCACCGCAGAGCGCCCGCGCCCCGCGGTGAGTACGAAAGCGGAGATTGTAACAGGCAGTCCGCCGACCTCCAGCCTGGAACGACCCGGAGAGTCCGCATTGCCTGTATTGATCCGTCCGTTCCGGCACACCCATATGGGTCCGATTAGTTTCTGATATCCGCTTATGTCGAAGTTGATGGCGATCGGTTTCGCAGACTCAACACCCTTAACATGCTGCGAACTGACGGCCTGTTCTTCGAGCAGTTCTGTCAATCCGGATATTCCCAGAAGTTTTCGCAGTCGGGCGTGGCTGACATGATCCCGAAAAGGATCATCCTTTACACCAACAAACAGCGGGCTGATTCGATCGAGCGCGTCCAAGTTGTCGAGCGAAGTCAGAATCGAATGCAGGCGATGGTTAGATGCTACGATTACAGCGAATCTATGGATTCGCGGCGGGTCGAGTCTAATCCGTCGGTTGACGAGCAGGTTCTGCTCGGCCAGAACGTGGTTCAACTGAGAGAGTTGGCTTCGGATCGAAACCGCCGTCGCACTCCACTGTCCGAATGATGACAGCAGCAATGCCAGCGCAAGGCTCGCCGGTATTACCCGCAGATCCATCCTCCCCCGCTTTAGGCCCAGGTAAACAACCATTGCCGCGAGCCATATGGCAAACAGGCAGAGGCAGTACCGTTCGGGCGTCACACCGTACTCCGCGATTCGTTGCCAGACTGCAAGCGTCAGCAGGACGGTAGGAACGACCATCAGCCAGAACCACGAACGCATCAGCCATCGGACGGGCCGCAAGCCGACTTCCCGCCATGGATAAGCCACATGTAGGTCGCAGTCCCAACAATGCCGAAGGTCAGCACCAGCGTTCCCACTTCCCCTTTGGGCATGTTGCCGGTGATCGCTATCTTGGCCGCATAGACGTGCAGCATCAGGGAGTAAATGAGGACAAGAGGCACAAGAGCGAAGTTCAGTACGCGAGAGACCGCGCTCGTCAACAAATCCGACTTGTCACCAACCACGAAAGGCTCGTCCATATCCGACGGTATCATCGCCAGAGCAAACACTGGTGCAATCAGCGCCGCCCCAGTCACCCAGACGTGCTCGTCGATTGAGCCGGCAATCTTGACATCGAAAAGGTAACGGCAGCTCTCGAGCAAAAGCGACAAGCCGCCGCAAACAATAACAAATGCCACGATACCCATCGCCGCAGCGATGCCGAGCTGAAGGTTAAATTTCCAGAACGATTCGGTCGCGGCACCGCGGCGCAAATGTCCTGCAACCATCACCGTCAGCGCCAGTGCCCCAAGCACAACCACGTCCTGCCCAAAAACGTGGCCGTGAGAGAACTGGAGCAATGCCGCCAATAGCGCGGCGGCAGCCGATGCCATGATACTTCCGATAGTCGTGAAGGCACGGGCGCGGAACCAAAGAACAACGGCCAGACTCGCCAAAAACGCGCCCGCCGCGGCAAATATGATTTCGCTCTCGTAAGGAGCGAGCACAATCAGGTGCGCTATCTGGAGGTTCAGAAGAACGGCAAGAGCAATGCACAGAGCGACCGGGATCGGAAATCTTCCCAGCGTGCGGAACTGTTCGGGAAGTTCAGAACTGAATTTCACGCACCCCCCCTGAAAGATTCGCTGTCGCATGACCTCGCCGGACATGGTACTCAATCATTCCGGTTGCGCGGGCATGGCGACCTCGACCGTTGAGCGTATATCAATCGGACGGCCGGCTCATCTCAATAGTCCAAATCATCCGCTTCTTCAAACACACTGATCCGGGTATCCGGAAAAATACCACTTGGCCCGCAGAGCCGCCGATGGTCCGTGCCGCATCATATCCCCTTCGACGCTTGCGTGTCGAAGAGGACATGACTTCAAGGTATGTACGAGCGAGAGAGACGGCGCGGATGCTGTCACACCCGCGCGCGCCGTACCGAAGCGCCACAATCGAAGCCGACCCGCGGTCGATTGTGCGCGACAGGCAGAAGGTAGTTACGGTCAGGCGCCGGGCAACGGGAAGAACTTCACCCCGTTGTGATTGTTGCACCCGAACTGAGTAATGGCACCCGCACAGTGGCCCGCCGGAAGCGGAGTGCTTATCGCCGACGGGTCAGACTGCAACTTTGCGAGGTCGATTTCGACCAGGAAAGTATGATTGTCATTCAGCACGTAGGCGCGATTGTGACAGGTATCGATCGCATCGCCGAACGGAAAATCGGCCGCGTCGAACGTTGCTCCGTCGGGCTCGTCCGGGATGCTGCTCGTGACGCTGCTCACATCGGAACTGGTCAATTGAGTCACCGGAGCCGAGGGCAGGGTCAGAAGCGCAACCTGATTGTTCAACTGAGCGGTCATGAGCGCCTGATTGGTCAGCGGATTGATCGCGACACCGGGCATCGCGGCGCCCGTACCCGTATCGAAATTGACTGAATTAGGCGGATTGGCCTCATCCAGGGTGCATGGCAAAGACGCTGCGTTGAAACTTGCCCCCGCGAGATTGATGACCGTCGCCTGGGACGAAAAGAAATTTCCAACCACCCAGATACCCGTTTCCGAGTCCGCCGCGACGCCGTCCGGGTCGGCGTTGAGCGTGGTCAGGTTGGAATCGGTGAGCGTGCACGGCACGTTGCTCGCCGCATTCACCGCATAAATTGTCGGATCGATGGGATCCGACGGCGCAAGCGCGATTTGCGTGGTCGGGTTGTATGCGAAATTGTCGACCGGATTATCGAACTGGATAAGCGGGCCGAAGCTGTCGGTGCCGAGACTGAAGGCCGCCATCCCGGTGCAGGTACTGGTGGCGCCGGGGCAACTAACCCCCGACCCCGTCATCGAGACCAGCGCACTATCGTTGAGCTGGTCATACACGATCGCGTCGGTACTGTACGGCCTGCTACCGGTCGGAAATGAGAATGGCGAACCCGTCACCAGCTTGTTGTTCGACTCTTTGATGATATCCAGATATCCCTGGCCGAGCGGTGTGGCGCTGATAACGAACGCAAGTCCCTGATCTGGCGCGACCGCGGCGGCCCGGGCCAAGCCTGTGTAGCCGAGATCGAGGAT
>JBJKQX010000126.1:0-14015 GCA_046704965.1 Binataceae bacterium (SeqCode) | reverse complement strand
GGCCGCGTCATCCGCCAGGGCAGCATCGATGAAGTCCGCGACGATCCGCAAGTCCGGTCCGTTTATCTGGGTCGGTCCGAGGAGTCGAACGTTGCTCACGCTTGAGCAGGTTGGCGCAGCCTACGGCAACAGCCCGGTGCTTACGGGCGTCCAGCTTGAGGTTGGCGCAGGCGAGGCGGTTACCCTGCTCGGACGCAACGGTGTCGGTAAGACCACGTTGCTGCGAACAATCGCGGGACTCCATCCTGCAACCGCAGGTCGCATCGCTTTTGAAGGCGAGGATATTACGGCGATGCCCGCCTATCAGCGCGCGCGACGCGGTATCTCTCTGGTGCCGCAGGGGCGCGGCATCTTTCCGCACCTGACCGTCGAACAAAATCTCATCCTTGGACTTTCAGCGTTGGTGGATCGAAAAACAGAGAACCAGAAAGAAATTCCACCACATATATATGATATGTTCCCCGCTCTGGCACGGATGCGGTCGCGCCGCGGCGGCGTGCTGAGCGGCGGAGAACAGCAGCAACTCGCGATCGGACGTGCCCTCGTCTCTCGCCCAAGGCTGCTGATGCTGGATGAACCAACCGAAGGAATTCAACCGTCGATTGTGCAGCAGATTGGCGAGGCGCTGACCCGCATCTGCGCGGAGCTGAAAATCGCAGTTTTGCTGGTCGAACAATTTTTGGAGTTCGCATGGTCGATAGCCGACCGCTACTACGTAATGCAGCGGGGACAGATGGTCAGCAGCGGCGGCACGCGAGCCGAATCTCACGATTCCGTTGCCCATCTGCTTCACGTCTAGAGTGGTGACGGAATGCGACTTACACCAAGGGAAATCGACAAACTGCTCATTTTCACTGCCGCCGAGGTCGCCCGCCGGCGCAAAGCGCGAGGGCTGAAGCTGAATTATCCCGAAGCCAACGCCCTTATAGCGGCCGAGATCCTTGAAGGGATTCGCGACGGTCGTTCGGTCTCCGAACTGATGGAATTCGGACTGACTATTCTGGCGCGCGACGACGTCATGGAAGGCGTGCCTGAGATGCTTGAGGAAGTCCAGGTCGAGGGAACCTTCCCCGATGGAACCAAGCTGGTGACGGTTCACCGTCCGATTCGATGAAGACCGGCATACGGTGACGAACTAGTGCTTGAAGCTTGAAGTAAGCATATGATACCGGGCGAATACATACTGTCGGATACCGATATAATAGCGAACGAAAACCGGACGGAAGTGATCCTCCAGGTAGTCAATACCGGCGATCGAGCTATCCAGGTCGGCTCGCATTTCCACTTCTTCGAAGCCAACCGCGCTCTGACGTTTGATCGTGCCCGAGCATTCGGGATGCGCCTTAACATACCTTCCGGCACGGCGGTTCGCTTCGAGCCCGGCGACGATCGGACCGTGACGCTGGTTCGGATGGGCGGCCAGGCGATCGCTCACGGGTTCAACGGCCTGACCAACGGCGCGACTTCCGAGGAGCGCAAAGCCCCTGCGTTGCGTCTGGCAGGCGAACGCGGTTTCAGCGGAGGGACGGCGTGACTCTGCGAATCCCGCGCCGTCAATACGCGGACCTTTACGGTCCTACCACCGGTGATCGCGTCCGGCTCGCCGACACCGAGCTTATCATCGAAATCGAACGCGATCTGACCGTGCCAGGCGATGAGGCAAAGTTCGGCGGCGGGAAGGTGCTGCGCGACGGGATGGGGCAGGCTGCCGGTGCAACGTCTTCCGGCGGCGCGCTCGATCTCGTCATCACCAACGCGCTCATTCTGGATCACTGGGGAATTGTTAAAGCTGATATCGGCATCCGCGGTGGCCGGATTGTCGGAATCGGCAAGGCGGGAAATCCCGATACCATGGACGGTGTGACGCCAACTATGGTGGTCGGTCCCGGCACCGAGGTGATCGCAGGCGAAGGCCGCATTGTCACAGCGGGTGCTATCGACGCACACGTGCATTTCATCTGCCCGCAGCTCGCGTGGGAAGCTCTCTCAGCGGGCATCACGACGCTGCTCGGCGGCGGCACAGGCCCTGCTACGGGCACCAACGCGACCACATGCACTCCCGGACCGTGGAATATCCATCGGATGCTGCAGGCGTCCGAAGGGTTGCCTGTAAACATTGGGTTTCTCGCCAAGGGCAACTCCTCGATGCCTGCGGCGTTGCGCGAACAAATCGAAGCAGGGGCGATCGGCCTCAAGCTTCACGAGGACTGGGGCAGCACGCCTGCGGCTATCGACTGCGCATTGACTACTGCGGACGAATACGACGTCCAGGTGGCTATTCATACCGATACACTCAACGAAGCAGGTTTCGTCGAGGACACGATCGCCGCGCTCAAGGGACGGACCATTCATACCTATCACACCGAGGGCGCAGGCGGCGGTCACGCTCCGGACATTATCAAGGTATGTGGCGAACCCAACTGCCTTCCGTCGTCGACCAATCCGACGATGCCGTTCACCGTCAATACGCTGGATGAACATCTGGACATGTTGATGGTCTGCCACCATCTTAACCCCAAGATTCCGGAAGACGTTGCCTTCGCGGAATCACGCATTCGCGCCGAAACCATCGCCGCCGAGGACATCCTGCACGACATGGGCGCCATCAGCATGATGGCCTCAGACTCGCAGGCGATGGGCCGAGTCGGCGAGGTCGTGACACGAACATGGCAATGCGCGGACAAGATGAAACGACAGCGCGGTGCGCTCAGCGGTGAGAAGAGCGGCAGCGACAATCTTCGTGCGCGCCGTTACGTTGCAAAGTACACGATCAACCCCGCCATTTCGCACGGCGTGGCGCATGAAATCGGTTCGATCGCGATCGGCCGCCTCGCCGACATCGTACTGTGGAAACCCGCATTCTTCGGGGTCAAACCAGAGATTGTGCTCAAGGGTGGAATGATAGCGTGGGCGGCGATGGGCGATCCCAACGCGTCGATCCCGACTCCGGAACCCGTAATCTACCGTCCGATGTTTGGAAGCTTCGGGCGCGCGCTGACCGAGTGCTCAGTGACGTTCATCTCGCGTGCCGCTCAGGAGAGCGGAATTCGTGACCAACTGGCTCTTGCGCGCGCGACCGTCGCCGTTGCCCGATGCCGCGGACTCTCGAAGCGCGACATGGTCAACAACAGCCTGTTGCCCGCGATGGAAGTCGACCCCGATACGTATGAAGTGCGTGCGGACGGCGAATTGCTGACCTGCGAGCCCGCACGCGAACTTGCGATGGCACAGCGCTATTTTCTGTTCTGAGCATGATGGTAATCGAACAGATTCCCCCCGTGGTTGAGCCCGCGATTCTGGCCGGGAAACAGCGCGACACGATCGTGATGACCTACGAGGAACGCCGATGGTCGCGGCAACGCTTGAAAACCACGGCGGCCCGCCAACTTGCATTGGCCTTGCCAACCGGCACAACGCTGGAGCCGGGTATCGTCATCGCGGTTGGGACGGACTGGTACGTCGAGATAGAAGCCGCGCCCGAAGCCGTACTCGCGACGCGTCCCGCGGATCGCGACACGGCCATCCGAATCGCATTCGAAGTCGGCAATCACCATTTTCCACTCGCGATTGAAGGCGACGAATTGCTGGTTCCGGATGACAGTGCGATGGAGCAACTCTTCAACCGCATGGGCATCGGCTGGGAGCGGCGACGCACGGCTTTCCGTCCGGTTGCACGTGGACATCGCCATGACCGGTGAGTCGTTCCTTTCGTTGCTTCAGTTCGCCGACGGACTGTTTCCCGCCGGAGCGTACGCTCATTCGTTTGGCCTGGAATATTACGTCGAGATTGGCCGCGTTCACGACGTTGAGAGTGTGGAGGAATTCGTACGCGCGCATTTGCGCGGCACCGCCGCAACCACTGATGCCGTTGCAGTAGTAAACACTCTGCGCGCCGCACGAGCCCATGACCTTGTGTCGTGCGTTGAGTTCGACGCGATTCTCGAGGCGATGAAGCCGGCAGCCGAGATGCGGGAAGCGAGCCGTCAATTCGGGCGTCAGATGCTTCGGGTGGCGACAGCGCTGCTTGCCGATCCTGTCGCACAGGAGTTTTCAAGCCTAGCCGAGGCAAATCGCACTCCGTGCCATCACGCGATCGTATACGGGATCGTCGCCTCGGCGCAGGGCTGGGAACCGGATGAAACGGTCCGGGCTTATCTTTACTCGACCGCGTCAGCGATATCCGCTGCCGCTCTAAGACTGATTCCCCTCGGCCAGCTTCAGGGCCAGACCGTACTTCACAACGTACTGCCATTAATCAATTCGCTCGCTGAGGAATGTCTCGAAATGAGTATTTCCGAGATGCAGGCCTTCGCGCCCGGACTTGAAATCGCTTCGATGCGACACGCGCGTCTGGAAGCGAGGCTGTTCAGATCATGATTCCGAAACCACTCAAGATAGGTGTCGGTGGACCGGTCGGATCAGGAAAAACCGCTCTGGTCGAATGGCTTTGCCGGCTGATGCACGGTCCGATGCAGGTCGCCGTGATAACCAACGACATATACACGCGCGAAGACGCGGAGTTTCTGACCCGTCGCGGCGCGCTTCCCGCCGACCGAATCCTGGGTGTCGAAACCGGCGGATGCCCGCATACCGCGATCCGCGAGGATGCCTCGGTCAATCTCGAAGCGGTGCATGAGCTGACCAGGCGCTTCGCCGACCTTGACATCATTATCATCGAGAGCGGCGGCGATAATCTTGCCGCAACTTTCAGTCCCGAACTGGTGGACGCAACGATTTATGTCATAGACGTGGCGGAAGGCGACAAGATTCCGCGCAAGGGTGGACCCGGCATCATGCGGTCCGGACTGCTCGTGATCAACAAGATAGACCTTGCGCCGCATGTGGGCGCGGATTTGATGGTCATGGAACGCGACGCGCGACACGCGCGTGGAGAACGTCCTTTTGTTTTCACCAATCTCCGTCGGGGCGAAGGAGCCGATCGGATCGTCAACTGGATCGAGCGCGAGCTTCTCTTTAGCGCCTGACCGGGTCGGCCGCGAAGGCTTCCTTAGGCTGGAATTCGCCCGGCGCGGCGACGATACGATTCTTGCGCGCCAGCGGTTTACCCATCCGCTAAAGGCGCTTGCTCCGTTTCGCGACGCCAATGGATCACCGTGCGTCATGATGCTCAATCCGAGCGGAGGGATGGTTGGTGGTGACCTGCTTCGGACGGATATTGAACTCGGCCGCGATACTTCCGCAGTCCTGCTCTCGGCCTCGGCTGCCAAGGTTTATCGGACGATGGGGCCGGCCGCCGTGCAGCAAACCACGATTCGACTCGATCCCGGTGCTACCGTCGAGTATCTGCCCGACCATCTGATTCCGCATCCCGGCGCGATCTGTCATCAGTCGCTCCGTGTCGAGATGGCGCCCGGCAGCCGCGCGATCATCTATGATGCGGTCGCGGCGGGTCGCGTCGGTCGGGGCGAACGTTGGCAGTTTCAGGAGCTACGTTCCGAAACTGTCGTCACACGCGATTCGCGACCGCTTTATATCAATCGGTCACGAATCGTTCCGGCGCGGCTTAAACCCGCTCAGCTGGGTCTGGCCGAAGAATTCAATTATCTCGCAACCCTGCTCGTGACCGACGACACTTACTCCGAGTGGCCGAATCTAATAACCGAGATTGACGACGCGCTGTGCGCGGCACCCGAAACCTGCGGCGGCGTCAGTCCGCTCAGTTCAGGCGGATGCGTTGCGCGATTCATGTGCAATACGGCCAGCGATCTGAACCGGGTGGCCGAAGAACTCTGGCGGATAGCACGCCGGCGGCTGCTCAAGCTGGGCCCTTTCAGAACGCGTAGAGTGTAGCTCTCGCCGTACCTCGCTCTGCGGTACGTCAGTTGGCAGAGCATCTTTCGCTCCACAGCCGTGTCTTAAGCTTTCGAGAATCAGGCGTGGAAATTCTGCGCCCGGCTCTCTCCGCTCTACGGTATCGCCGTGATCCATTGACCGAAATCTGGATCCGCCGCTCCAAATCGTCGTTAGCCCAAACTGCAAAGAAGGCTGCGCGAGTTGCAGGTGTCAAAGCGCCGGTGATGCGCGCCGGCGTATGTGAATCCCAAGTTCAACGGAGAGATTGACATCAAATAAGGGAATGCAGCAGAAGTTTCGATGGGGCATCACGCGCCTTTCTACGGGGGAATGACGATGCGAAATGGAACACCTGTTATCGATTGCGACGGACACATCCTCGAACCGCCGGATCTCTGGGAAAATTATCTGGAGTCGAAATACCGCGACCGCGCGATGCGCATCCGGGTCGGTGACGATGGATTCGAATATCTGGAGATCGACCGGAAGCGGGCTGAACTGGTTCGGCCAGGGCTCCTAGGCATCCTGGGCGGAATGGGTCGCGACATAGACGAGGCCGCGACGATACGAGAGAAGCGACTTCAGGGTGAGACCGCCCCGACTGGCGCGTTGGGCAGTCGCGAGCCGCGTCCCGAAGATACCTACCTGAAGGGTGCCGCGTTCGGCTCGATGAACATGAAGGAACGATTGGAGTTGCTTGACCGTGAAGGCATGGCCAAGGCGCTGCTGTATCCGACAATCGGTCTTTTGTGGGAAGCGGAACTCTTTGATCCGGAACTTTCAGCCGCCTACTGTCGCGCTTACAATCGTTGGATTGCTGATTTCTGCCGGGATTCCGGTAAGCGGCTGGTTCCAATCGCGCACCTTTCCCTGGGAAATCCGGCGGAAGCTGCCCGTGAACTGGAACGCGCGGTCAAGGACGGATGCAAAGGTGGCTTCGTTTGTCCGTTCACGATCACGCGCATTCCCCACGGTTCGCCAAAGCACGATAAGCTCTTTGCAGCCGCGCAGGATCTCGATGTGCCCCTGGCGATTCATCCGACTTTCGAACCACCCACGTTCAATATCCATCAGCGTTTTGATGGAATCGAGGATATGGATTGGTACCTCGACCTGTTTGCCGCGCAGGGAGTGCAGCACGCGCTAGGAACGTTTTTCCAGCTCGGTGTCTTTGAACGATTCCCCCGGTTGCGCGTGGTTGTACTGGAGTCAGGCGCCGGATGGATCGGATACTGGCTGGATCGCGGTGACGCCATCTTCAAAGGGACGCGGCTGACAGCTTCGGTGGGATTGCGACACCCGCCTTCCTATTACTTCAAGCGGCAGTGTTTCATTTCAGCCGACCCCGACGAACGCTCGATTGCCGCGATGACTCAATTGGTTGGCGAGGACAAGTTTTTCTGGGCGACGGACTATCCGCATCCGGACCATCCGGGAAACTATCTCGAAGAACTGCGCCAGATGGTTGAGCCGATGACTGAAAGCGCTCGTCGAGGAGTGCTAGGCGAGAACGTCGAACGAGCCTACAAGCTTGAATAATATGTGACACGGCAGAATCGGGTTTACAATTTCCGTTCGATCGCCGTGACTCGTCATCTTTGATGACGGCCGCTTATGCTGCCTCGCCGGATGACGTGTTTGTAATGTGCAGTCTATACTTGAGAATATCGAGTGACACCGGGGAATTGATGAGGTTACTGAATGAACGATGCAGTCCGTATCGATCCTGAGACAGGCCTGAAACTCTTCAACACGCGAGCGGCCAAGGCTTCCGAAAAGATTGCGGGCAAGGGCTATTCCGTCCTCGCCGATCGGAAACTGAAGGAGCTGCCGGAAATGCCGGCTGGTGCGACCTTCAATGCGGAAGAGCAGGCCAAGTATCGCGCGTTCAAGGAAGCTCGCCGTGGCGCCGCTGACTATATGGCGATGGAAGGCGAGTTCAAGAAATATCTGGACGACGTTTATTCGGAGCCGCCTATCCCGCGCGAAGCGCTGACCGACGAGTGCGAGATCGTGGTGGTCGGTGCAGGATTCGGCGGATTGCTGCTGTGGTACAAGCTGCGTCAGGCCGGCTTCGTCGACGTGCGTTTCTGTGAGAAGGGCGGCGACGTCGGCGCCACTTGGTACTGGAACCGATATCCCGGAATCGCCTGCGACGTCGAAGCATACAGCTACCTGCCGTTGCTCGAAGAGATGGGCTACGTCCCGTCAATGAAGTTCGCCTCCGGCTTCGAGATCCTCGAATACTGCCAGAACATGGCGCAGAAGTTCGGGTTCTACGACCACTGCCTGTTCCACACGACCGTTGAAGCGACGACCTGGGACGAGGCGTCGGGCCGTTGGACCGTTGAGACGGATCGCGGTGACAAGATGCGTGCGCGCTTTGTGCTCCTGGCCAACGGCGTCCTGACGACGCCCAAGCTGGCACGAATCGCCGGCATGGAGAAGTTCGAGGGCGATTCCTTCCATACCTCGCGCTGGAACTACAATATCGACCTGCGCGGCAAGACCGTCGGCATCATCGGTACCGGCGCAACGGCCGTACAGGCGGTGCCCGAGCTCGCCAAGATTGTCGGGCAGCTCTACGTGTTCCAGCGCACGCCGTCCTCGGTCGATGTCCGCGACCAGCGCGCAACGACGGACGAGGAACGCGCGACCTGGGCCAACGAACCCGGATGGGCACGGGCAAGGCGCGCGCGCTTCTCGAAGATATCCGCAGGCCGTACCGCCATCCAGGGCAACGACGACTATCTGGCCGGCAAGGTTAAGGACTTCAAGGAGCACAAGGAACACGAGCGAGAACTGAGCCCGGAGGAGATGATCCAGAAGCAGCTCGACACCAACTTCCGCATCATGGAGCAGATCCGGGCTCGCGTGGATGCGATCGTCAAGGACCCGAAGACGGCGGCGGCACTGAAGCCATACTACCCGTATGGCTGCAAGCGACCGACCTTCCACGACGAATACCTGCCGACGTTCAACCTGCCGCACGTCCATCTGGTCGACACCGCGCCGCGCGGCGTGTGCGAGATCAACGAGCGCGGCGTTGTCCATGAGCGAGTCGAATATCCACTCGACGTACTGATCTATGCGACCGGGTTCCAGTGGATGGGCACTTCGACCTTCAATATGGTCACCGGCCGCGGCGGCCGCACCCTGAAAGAGAAGTGGGAGACCGAGGGGACCAGGACGTTCCTCGGGCTGCATAGCCACGGATTTCCCAACCTGTTCATCGTCACAGGTCCGCAAGGCGGCGGCGGCAGCTTCAACTTCACCGACGCTATCGACGCGCACGCCGACTATGTTGTGTGGATGCTGCAGACCATGCGGGAGCGCGGCGCGCGCATCGTCGATGTTCGCAAGGAGCCCGAAGATGCGTACGCGGAGCACTGCCGCAAGGCCGACATCGCGACGGCGCCGCTGCGTGATTGCATCTCCTATTATAACGGTGAGGGCAAAGCGGAACCGGGGAGCCTCGCCTATTATGGCGCCGGCAAGTGGCACAAGTACCGCATCGCGGCACAGTCGACGCTGGAGCCATACGTATTCGAAAGCGGAGAATCTGATTCGTTAACGGCTAAATGAGAAAGCGTATTGCGGAGGCCGCTTCCAGCGAACCCGCGCTCGGCTCTACATCTCGAAAAGGCGGAAGGCGGACGTCATGAGCAAGCGTGCTGTCGTTGTTGTCGACATCCAGAACGAATATTTCCCGACCGGCAAGATGCCGCTCGTTGGCATCGCGGACGCGGCCGCCAACGCGGCCAGGGTGATCGAAGCGGCGCGGTCGAAGGGCGACGAGGTTATTTATATCCGTCACGAAACTCCAAGCCCCGACGCGCCGATCTTTACCCCCGGCTCGACCGGCGTGGAGATAAATTCCGCGGTCCGACCGCTCGAGGGCGAGTCGGTTATTCTAAAGCACTATCCCAACGCTTTTCGCGACACGGCATTGAAAGAGATGCTCGATGCGAAAGGTATCAAGGACGTCGTCATCGTCGGTGCGATGAGTCACATGTGTATCGACGCAACCAGCCGGGCCGCCGCGGACTTCGGCTACAGCACGGTCATCATCCACGACGCTTGCGCGACCACCAATCTTGAGTTCAAAGGGATGACGGTTCCCGCTGCGCAGGTTCACGCCGCTTTCATGGCCGGCCTGGCGTTCGCCTACGGCAAGGTCACGACAACGAGCGAATACCTTACCAGCGGGAGCTAACAGAACAGCGCCCGGATAGATTTTACCGCAGCAGATCGACAGAACGTCAATTGCGAGCGCGTGAGTGCGCCTGATGGGCCTCCCTTATCGCACGGAGGTCCTGCTTTATTTTTTGTCGATCCTCGGGTTTGAAAGCTCCGCTATTCAACGTCGTGCGAATTCTCCGGGCCGCGCGCATCTCTGCGAGGACCTCGTGATTCTGTCGCGCTTCGTGGAGCTGCCGAAAATCCTCACGGAACTGCGCCTTTTGCTTAGGTGTAAGAGTCGAACGGGCAACGCCGGCATGGATATCCATCGCGAGCTTTGCAACGTCAGCCTTCATCGGCTGCGATTGAGCACTGACGCTTTGCGCAATCGAAAGATTCAAGCTAACCGCCGCAAGAGCGCATGCGGCCAGCAACACCAGACCTCGGCATTTGTTCATGAAGCTCGTCCCTCCCCGCCGTCTTGAACGATAGCCATATACACGAACTCGCATTCTTGCGCCAGAAGGTCTCTGTAGCGGGTTCAGAGCAAACGCAACCGGAATCTCCCCCGCATTCAACCCGCCGGCATCGCAGCCGGTAATTCGGCCGCCCGGACCCGGAAACGTGAGTATTCGAATCCAGTCGGGCTGGTTTTTCTCGAATAGACATTCAAGTGTCAATCGGTTAACAGGTTGTTAAAGAGCGCGCGCGTCAAAAAGGGACTGATGGATAGTCCTTGATGAAGGATGGCACGGCAGGGGGGCTCGAATCACTACGTGCTCCCATAAAGGAGGGGGCCCCATATGAAGCCCAAGAAATCCTTTGACCGGATGTTCAGGTCAGCGCTATTGGCTCATGGTTTTGTCAAGTTCTATGACGGTGCGTTCGTGATAAGAATCAACCCTGAAACCCGAGGATATGTGGGTATGGCCAGCTCGGGCGACTACAGCAGTCGTCCCCGGCTGCGTCCTTTCGTGGGAGTCATAAACGAACAAGTCGTGGAAGTTAAGCAGCGCGCGACCGAGACTACGCAGCATCCATTCAGTCGTGAACGGGCGACACCCGTCATCAGTATTGCGCTCGCTAAGTTGCTTACCGCCGAAGAGCTGAAACGGGCGTTTATTGAACAGTGCGGTCCCCTTACGGAGTGGGTACTCGAAGCCGCGAACGAGAGCGAGGTCGCTGGACACATTGTCGATGGGATATTGAAGCATGGCCTTCCCTTGATGCAACGTCTGGATTCCGTCGAGCAAATCTATCAGACGATCTCCGGCTGCCTTAAAGGGAACAAATCCGGATACGCGTTTAATCTCTTATCCTCGATGGCAATCTTGCTATTCCTGACAGGCCGAGGGTCTGAAGCGGAAGCGTATGCCGAAAGCGATCTCGCTACGATAAATAAGCGCGAGTGCGGTGACGACTACAAAAGCTACTGGTCGGCGGTGCAGGAGAATCTGGTCAAGCTGTTCCGCACGAAGGACGCGTAGAAGTTGCCGACTCCATGTCTGAAGGAATGAAGATGTTGCCGCAGAATTACCTAAAACGAATCTCGCGGGTGCTCTTTAACTCCTGTTTTCTGTTGATACTGCTGAATATTTCCTCTCAGATGTATCTGGTTGACCATCGGCCGAAGCGTCCGAATCCGGAGCGTGCTCAAGTGTATCCACTGCGGGTACTTTATTGGGTGGTCTATGTCTCCTACAGCGAGCACGTGCTTGCTGGGCGTCCATTGTTTTTTCTCGCCACGGCCTGCGGCTTGATAGGGGTGGTGCTGGAGTTGCGAACAAAGCAGCGAATGGATGGATGACGGAATCACTAGCTGCCCGTGAACCGGGTCCGGGTTTCGACTTCTCGGGGAGGCTCTGAGGTGTCAGCCAGCGACATTTGCGGCAACATCATTTTTCCGGCGTGTGCCTTCGTGATAGTTGCGTCGGCAGTGCTGCGAGGAGTCCTTATTGAGTATTACGCCCGGAGCCGCCCAAAAGTTCCCGATCCAGAGAGAGGTTTCATCTATCCGCTCAAAGCGAAAGGCACAACGGTCTATCTCACCGACGGCGAGAGCTATTTTCTTGATCGGCGCGCCAGGTGGACGCTCTGGGTTCCGGGCGTCCTGGGGATGGTATCACTAATGGCCAGCTCACTTCTCAAACACTAGGCAGCGTTCTCGGATTGCGCGGAGCAGCCGGCGAGCGACGTTCCGGTAGGAAATCAATGCGAGTCTACAGGAGGGCCCCCAGTATGCCCGTCGCGCCAAACCACGACGCCATCTGCGTTACGCCCAAACAACCGGAAGTGAAAATCAAATGGTCGTAACGATGCGAGACGAGCATGAAAACCTAAGGCGTGCCGGGATCAAGGCAGGCTCAAAGATCCAGGAGATTGCGTATAACCGGAAATCTAAGACGGTCATCGCGTATTTTCGGTCTGGCCAAACGGGGCGGCTTTACTACCGCAAGAGCAATAGCACCCGCTATCGTGAGGTGGCTGATTTCGGTGGCCGGGTGACGTATGGACGCGCGGTTGTGGCGGCGGACGCACCGGTGCTCTTTGCTAATCTCTATGCGTACCATGATGACTCAGAGGGTGCAGACTGGTGGGGTGTTGCGCGACTGAACACCCAAACCGGACGACTCACTACGGCGTTTCGTCAAGAGGATTTGAAGCTGAGACGCCCATATTCACAAGGTTGGGTACGTGAGCTTCTCGACTCCTGGCCGGATGGGCGAGGCGTGGTCTGCATTATGAGTTTCTCGCGTCCGCCGACAGCAGCGGAAAAGAGACGATGGAGGTCTCGAGGCGGGCGGGGAGAGCTTATGAGTGTAGGCGAGCATTGGATTTGCGACCTGGATCTTGAACGGATGAGGTACAAGCGGCTAACCCAGCTCAAAGCCATGTTTTATTAGGAGAAGCCGGTCGCGACCGTCAACCGAACCTATTCCTGAGTATAGCAATGTTAAAAGCACTCAAATACTTCGCCTTGGCCATATGCGCAACGTGCATCCTGGCGATCCTTCCAGTGCTGTACTTGCTTCCTCGTCAGTTCGATCCACAGGGACGTGCAAATGGTAGTTGCTTCGTTAACGCGCTGCCGGTGGTCGCTAACGGCGCCGGTATGTCGGTTACAGGACATCATACGATTTGCGACAATATGATCCATACTTCGGCAATTTTCGTGTATCTGCACAAGTCCGGAGAGCCTGATAGCTCACGCTCTCTGATATTCAGATACGCCGACGACCCTCTTGTTGCTCCGCCGAAGATTAAGTGGGTCAATGCATCGACCGTATCCGTTAGCGTTGGGAATGTTTCACAGGTGACCAAACAGGTATCTTCGCTGGACGGAATCCACATAGTGTATTCCATCGGCAAAGAGGAATTCTCGCGAGAGGCATGGGAAAGATCGGGCTACGATCTCCGCTTGCTTGAGGTAGGACTGTTTGCCGCCACCCTTACGCTGCTTGCGCTCTGCTGGTTTCTTGTCAGGTCACTTCGTCGATCGCGGAGACCGTCAGGGTAAGTATCGATGTCAAAACTAGTGAATCGCGACAATCAACTGGCGGACTTGTTCGAGAGAGCGGAGAAGAATTGGAACAACGGTGAATTCCGCGCGGCGTTTCGGCTGTATGTCAAGGCCGCAAAGGCAGGCTGGGTACCGGCGTTCCTAATGCTTGCCCAGTGTTACGATAATGGGTGGGGCACCAAGACCGACTTTGAAGCGGCTCTGTATTGGTACAGACGCGCATATCGGAGCGAGCCTTCCTGGGCTCGACGGCAGAATCAAGAGAGTCTCTCAGTTTCGGCCAATAACATTGGCTGTATCCTGCGCGACAAGGGTCAGCGAAGGAAGGCTCTTCTGTGGTTCCAAAAGGCCGTGGAACTCGGTGATGGCGATGCGAATCTGGAGATCGCCAAGATCTATCTCGACAACGAACGCACCCGGAAAGCAGCCATCAGCTATCTGAGGAAAACCGTGAGAGCACCCTATGCTACCGACGGCTCGATCGAAGAGGCCAAAGCGT
>JBJKQX010000125.1:0-10869 GCA_046704965.1 Binataceae bacterium (SeqCode) | reverse complement strand
TATACGGATGGCGAGGATTTGCGTAAATATCGTCGCGGTCGGCCAGTTCGACTATCTTGCCGAGATACATGATCGCGACGCGGCGGCTGATATGCTCGACCACGCGCAGGTCATGCGCGATGAACAGATAGGTCAGCTTGAGCCGCTCCTGAAGGTCCTGCAGCAGGTTGATAATCTGCGCCTGGATTGAAACGTCGAGCGCGGACACCGGCTCGTCGAGCACCAGGAAACGCGGGTCAACCGCGAGCGCCCGCGCAATTCCGATTCGCTGACGCTGACCGCCGGAAAACTCGTGCGGCAGCCGGTTCATCGCTTCGGGGTCGAGTCCCACCAGCCGCAGCAGCTCGGCGATACGATTGTCCTTCTCGCTGCCGCGCGCCAGACGATGGATTTCGATTCCCTCGCCCACGATCGATCGCACCCGCATGCGCGGGTTGAGCGAGGCGTACGGATCCTGAAACACAATCTGCATCTCGCGCCGCAGCATCCTGAGTTCCTTGCGCGATAGGGTTGACAGGTCGCGCCCGTCGAAGACGACGCGGCCCGAGGTCGGTTCTATAAGCTTTATCAGCAGCCGGCCAAAGGTGGATTTGCCCGAACCCGATTCTCCCACCAGTCCCAGCGTCTCGCCCGGTTGGATTTCGAGGTCAATCGCGTTTACGGCCTTGACCGTAAGCCGTTTGCGCCCGAGCAATCCTGTCGCGCCGGCCTCGAACTCGCGAGTCAGCTTTTCGGCCCTGACCAGTGCGTCGCTTCGGGCGGCCGAAGCGGCGGGGCTATGCGCGGATACAGGCGACATAGTGGTTCGGCACTTTCTCCTGAAGCGGCGGTTCTACCTCGGCGCATTCCTGTATCGCCATCGGGCATCGCGGATGGAACCTGCATCCTGATGGCGGTCTGAGAGGGCTCGGAATCGAGCCCGGTATCGCCTGCAGGCGATGCTGACGGGTGCCATCGGCGCCCGGAATCGATTCCAGAAGTCCTTTCGTATACGGATTGAGCGGACGGCGAAAGAGTTCCGCGGAGGACGCCTGCTCCATGACGCGCGCCGCGTAAAGAATCGTTACGTCGTCGGCATATTCGGCCACGATTCCAAGGTCGTGCGTCACCAGGATAACCGCGAGTCCGAGCCGCGACTGAAGTTCGCGAATCAGGTCGAGAATCTGCGCCTGTATTGTGACATCGAGCGCTGTCGTCGGTTCGTCGGCGATAAGCAGGCGCGGATTGCACGCGAGCGCCATCGCGATCATCACCCGCTGCCGCATCCCGCCCGAAAGCTGATGAGGGTAGTCGTCGATACGGCGTTCCGGGTCGGCGATTCCGACCATCCTGAGCGCCTCGATACTGCGCTCGCGCGCTTCGGCGCGTGCAACTTTCTGATGCAGCCGAACGGCCTCGGCGACCTGATTTCCGACCGTAAACACCGGGTTGAGCGAGGTCATCGGCTCCTGAAAAATCATCGCAATCCGCGCCCCGCGCACCTTGCGCATCTCGGGTTCCGACAATTTGGTCAGGTCGCGCCCATCGAACATCACGCTTCCGCCGACTATCCGCGCCGTCTCGGGCAGGAGTCGCATTATCGAAAGCACGGAGACGGTTTTTCCCGAGCCCGATTCGCCCACGATACCCATCAGCTTGCCCGGTTCGACGGAAAAGCTTACGCCGTCAACCGCGCGCACCTCGCCGTCGTCGGTGAAGAAGGAAGTGCGGAGCGATTTTACTTCCAGCAGCGCCACGGGAACCTCAGGCTAGCATCTCCGCTTACGCGCCCAAAGACTGAACGTCGGGCCGATACGGGCGCGACGCGGTCTAGCGCAACTCTGCGGGATCGAGCCGGTCACGAAGATAGTCACCCAGGAAATTGAACGACATCACGGCCAGAAAGATGAAAAGGCCCGGCAGCAGAATCCACGGGTAATGGGCGAGCGCATGGACGTCCTCGGCCTGCGTCAGCAGGTTGCCCCAGCTTGCTGCGGGTTCCTGGATTCCGAGTCCGAGCAGCGAAAGAGCGCTCTCGCCAAGGATGTATCCGGGAATCGAAAGCGTTGCCGCGACGATCGCATAGCCCATGATCGACGGTATTACGTGGAGGCGCAGGATACGCCATCGCGAGGCGCCAAGCGCGCGGGCGGCCTCGACGTATGGCACCGAACGGATCGAGGCGGTCATGCCGCGGATCACGCGCGCAAACCCGGCCCATCCGATAAAGCTCATGATCGCGACGATCATAAAGAACGTCACAACCGTGCTCATCCCCGACGGAATTATCGCGGCAAGCGCGAGCAGGAAATAGAACGCCGGCAGCGACATCTCTATTTCGGTCCATCGCATGATGAGATTGTCGAGCAGGCCGCCCACGTACCCGGACAGCGCACCGACCGTGATGCCGAGCGAGAAGCTTATCGCCACGCCTATCAAGCCGACGAACATACTGACGCGCGAGCCGTAGACGATGCGTGAGAACAGGTCGCGCCCAAGCGCGTCGCTACCGACCAGAAAATAGGGAGGAGCGCCCGGCGCGGTGCTGAAGAGATGGCCGCGGTAGAAAAGATGCACCCAGGTTTTGTGCGTGCGGTCTTCGGTGAAGGTGCGCGCGACCGGATCCGTCATGCGCATCGGGTAAGCGTAGAAAAACGCGTGCGACCACTCCGACGGCGGAGCCAGATGAAGCGCCATCGGGGGGCAATCGGGCAGTTCGCGGTACTGTTTGGTCGGGTTGTACGGCGCAATCACCGGCGAGGCTAGCGCAAACAGGTAAAACACCGTCAAACAAAATACCGAAAAACGCACCGGCCATGACGCGAGCCGCCATTCGCGCCGAAGCCGGGCACCAGTGCTTATGCGCGGCGCGGGCGGCAGCGCTTCGAATGGCATATTGCTCGGTGAGAGTGTCGCGCTCATTGCGACTCCATCGAGGAGAAATCCACGCGCGGGTCCACGGCGACGAGTGCGATATCCGCGAGCAGGTTTCCGACCAGCAGCAGCAACGATCCCACCAGAACCGAACCCATCACCAGGTAGATATCGAGCGAGCGCACCGCGTCGAGCAACAACAGGCCGAGGCCCTGCAGATTCATAACGGCCTCAACCAGCGCCGCGCCGCCGAGCAGGTCGGCCAGGCTGTAACCCGCCATCGTGACAAACGGATTTAGCGCGTTGCGCAGCACGTGCTTGTAGATCACGACGCGTTCCGACAGGCCCTTGGCGCGCGCGGTGCGGACGAAATCGGAACGCTTCATCTCGAGTATCTGCGAGCGCATCAGGCGCATCAGCGAAGCCGTTCCCGCCAGCCCAAGCACGATCACGGGCAAGATCAGATGGTTGATGCGGTCGGCGACCTTACCCCAGAAATGGAGTTGCGGATAGAAAACCGAATAGGTGCCGCCCACCGGAAACCATCCGGTTTGCAGCGCCATGTACATGACCAGGAAGGCGAGGAAGAAGTTCGGTATCGACATGCCGAAGAAGGCCATGAACGACAGCACGCGATCGGAGATGGAGTTCTGGTTGACCGCGACGATGATCCCGATGGGAATCGCGATAATCCAGGCGAAGAGCATGCTGGTCGCCGACAGGATCATCGTGTTGACCGCGCGCGCGCCGATAAGGCTGACGACGCTTACGTGATAGTTCAGCGAGACGCCGAGATTCAGATGCATGACCTGCCACAGCCATTTGCCGTAGCGAACCATCAGCGGCTGGTTGAGTCCGAACTGCGCCTCCATCTGATGGATCACCTGCGGCGAGATGGACGGGTTCATCTTGAGCTGCGCCAGGAAGTTTCCCGGCGCCATCGACATCACGAGAAATGAGATGAACGTGATCCCGATGAGCAGCGGGATCATGTTTATCACCCGTTTGACTATGAACTTTCCCATCTGAGCAAACGGTGCGTTTCGATTCGGCGCGTAAGAGCCGCGCCGGTCAACTCTCCGTGAAGTGAATCAACTCGGGACGATACAGGCCCCATACTGTAGCGTCGTAATCCCGCAACGAGTCCTTGTAGGCGTCATAATTTATCTGGCGAACCGTCTCGATAATCGGAAGCTCGCGATGAAGGATTTCCTGTATTCGCCAATAATAGGGCGCACGCTGCTTGATATTCATTACCGACGCGCCTTGGTTGAGCAGCTTGTCTATTTCGGCCTCCCACTTCGTGGCCGGCTTCTTCTGGTTGGGGTACCACAGGTGCAGGTTGCCGGACGAGCGCAGGAAGTTGGCGCCGTTGTTGGGCTCGATCGTGCCGGTGAAACCGATCAGCACGCAATCCCAATCGAAGGTGTTGGTCAACTTGTCGACCAGCGTAGTGAACTCAAGCGGCCGGTAGTTGACCTTGATTCCGAGCGTCGTCAGGTCCTGCAGGAAGATGGCGCACATGCGGTCGCGGACGGGGACGCCGGTATTTGTCGTCAAATCAAATTCGAGCCGGTTGCCCTTGGGATCCACCCTGACACCCGGTCTTGCGAGACGGTATCCGGCGGATTCAAGAAGATGTGCCGCAAGCTTCAGGTCGTACGCGTAATCCTTGAGATTGGGATTGTGAAAGATCTTGTTCGCGGGTGAAACGTCGGATACCGCGGGCACGGCAAGTCCCTGAAAGCACAGATCGATTATTCCGCGCTTGTCGACCGAGTGCGCCATCGCGCGCAGAAACTGGATGTCCGTGAACCATTCAAGCTTGGGGTTGGTGTGGCCGTCGTGCACGTAACGGCGCGGATTTCGATTGAAGCAGAAGAATAGCGAGCCGGTGTCGATTCCGACTTTCCTGACCCGGATGCCGAGCGATTTCTCCTTGTCCCGCAGATCTGCCACTTCGTCGGGGCGCGGCGAGTAAACATCAGTCTGACCGGCGAGGAATTTCAGGTATTGCGCGTTCTGATCCTGCACAATAAGCACGGTCTGCCCGTGAAGACGCGGCAGTTTTTCATCCCGCTCAACGCGCATCCAGTAGTCGCGATTTCGCCGAAACTGCATCATCTGCGCCGGCACGTAATCGGTCAGCCGGTACGGACCCAGTCCCACCAATTTGGCCGGCGGAATGTTGATGTTCCAGGTATGGTTGAATGCGCCTGCCTTCCAGACCGGCTTCAGGATATGCGCTGGAATTATCGGAAACTGGATCGCATACAGCAGCGGCGCAAACGGCCGCGGCATGCGCATCCGGAGCGTGTGATCGTCGATCGCGTCGGCGGCGATCGGTTTTCCATCGACGGTCATGGATGGCTGAATGCTGTTGGGAATCTTTGGATCGTAGATGACCGAAAGGGTGAATACCACGTCGTGCGCGGTGAACGGCGTCCCGTCTGACCACGTGACGTTCTTGAGCAGATCGAAGGTGATGGTGCGCCCAGCGTCGGTGATGTCCCAGCTTTTGGCAAGTGCGGGTTGGGGCAACGTGGTCCGGTTGTTGACGTTGACCAGACTGTCGAACACGCGCCCGGTCACCTCGCCCGAGGCGGTATCGGTCACGAGGATGGGATTGAAAGTGCGCGGGTCGCTGTTAGTGGAACTGTAGAGAGTCTGCTGTTGGGCGTGATCGAGCGAGGGATGGTCGACGTGGCATCCCGCCGCTCCCATCCCCGCTGTAGCGATTAGCGCAACCCTGATGAAGTCGCGCCGGTTGATTCCGTTCCCCCCGCTACCCATAGGCCACGCCGTGCGAGACCCGGATCATCCCGATATCAAGACGTTTCGTGCCGGGACCGGGCTTCAACACGAACAGCGAATCGGGAAGCTTGCCGTTGATTATGGGGCGGCTGTAACGAAACGTCACGTGACTGCGCTCCAGCGGGAAATTCGCCTCGACCACGTAAGGAAACTTGACGCCGCCGATGTCGTGGTAGTCGCTGTAATGGACATCGTAGACGAGAGTCCCGTCGCGAAGCCGCTCGCGCACCAGCGCAAGCTGGTCATTCCGAAATCCCAGGTCGCGCTCGTTGCCGTTGGCCTCGCGATAGGTGAGCACCGTCACTCCGTCAACCGTCGTGACGGAAATGGGCGTGCCCGAATTAGCCCCCTCAGGCGCGATTCCCATCAGCAGCCGCACGGCTTCGCTCGGAGCCATCGGGATTCTCGCAAAACGGGCAAGCGTCGCGGCATTTGCGCTTCCGCTAAGGAGAGTGTTCTTTGACGGCTCGAAGATTTGAAGTCGTCCCGCGTGCGCCGCCACCACCAACGCGACGCTAAACGGGGTAAATGCCTCGACTCTCAAGTTGGTGGGGCGACGCACGACGATCTCCTCGCGCGCTTTGACGCTGTGATCGCCGGTTCGGTACTCCATCACCGCCTCGGTGCGCATCGAGTCGATTTCCTGGTCGCGCCGTTTGATTGCATCGTCGATACGCGCGAGTTGGGCGGCTGTGGGACGCGTCACGACCTGCGCGCTCGGAGGCGACGGAGGGACGGTCGCGCATCCCGAAAAGGCAAGCATCGCAAGCGCGACGGCCGCGCACACCCAACGGCGCGCTGTATCCTGCCGGCCGCCGCTAATGATTGACCGTGGCTCTGGCCGCCGGGCCGTTGAGCGCATTTTTCAGGTCCTGAATCTTGTCCTTAAGGCGGGCGACCTGCTTGGGCTCGTGCGCCTTCTTGAGTGCGTCGAGGTATTCATGGTTCGCTTCCTTGAACCTGCCGACCTTGCGATAGGCGTCGCCCAGATGCTCCGTGATAGTCGGATCGTTGTCGGTGAGATGGACCGCCCGCTCCAACTCCCGGATAGCCTGCTTGTAATCGCCCCTTTTGTAGTAAACCCAGCCGAGACTATCGATATAGAAGCCGTCGTTGGGCTCGATTGCGAGAGCACGCTTGACGAGATGCTCGGCCTCGTTGAGATCCTTGCCCTGCTCCGCCAGCGTATAGCCAAGATAGTTCAGCGCCTGTGAGTTCTTCGGGTTCAGCTCAACGGCCTTGCGCATCTGAACTATCGCTGCCTCGCGTTCATGATTCTCGTCGAGCAGCGCTCCGAGCGTAAAACGATACTTGTCGTTCTTGGGCGCGATCGCGACCATCTTGCGCGCGAGCGCTATGGCCGGCGGGTAATCCTTTTTCTCCTCGTAAATGCCGATCAGGAATCCCATCAGCTGCGGATCCTTGGGACGCTGCTCGATAGCCTGCTGCAACGCCGTTATCGCCGAGTCGTAATTTTTCTCTTTGTCGTAGAGGTAGGCGAGCTGCACCCGCGACTCGACGTAATGGTCGCTGTTCACGGGCAACTGATTGAACTGGTCTATCGCCTTTTGGTCCTCGTTAAGCTCGGTGTAAACGGTACCGAGATAAAAACGGACCATGTGGTTTTTGGGCTGCGCTGCCAGCACCAGGTTGAACTCGGTGGCGGCGCGGCTGAAGTCGCCTCGTTCGAAATACAGCAGTCCAATCTTGGTGCGGGTATCGGACGGGTCGGCCTGAATCGCTTCGAGCTGTTTAAGCTCCTTTAGCGCCTTGTCGTAGTTCTTCTCCCCAACGTAGATCTCGGCCAGATGCTTGCGCGCCGACTGGTTGTTGGGATCCATCTTGAGGATTTTCTTGTAATACCCGATCGCCTCTTTGGGCTTGCCCTCTATCTCCCGCAACACCGCCAGATCGCGCAGAACCAGTTCGGAATTCGGATTCAGCTCAAGCGCCTTGTGGTAATACTTCTCCGCCGCGGGGTAGTTCCCGGCAACCACCATCACGCGCGCCAGATAGTAGTAGCCGAGAAACGAACGCGGATCGCGCGCTATCAGCCTCTTGAAGACCTTTTCGGCCTTCGCATAATCGTGCTGCTGCGCGTAAAGCGCGCCAAGGTAGAGGTAGGATTCCTGATTTCCGGGGTCGATCCTGAGTATCGAACGGTACTGTTGCTCGGCATCCTTGTTCCGGCCAAGCGCCGAGTTGATTCCCGCGGCAAGGCGCAACGCAGGGACCGATCCGGGCTTGATCGTAAGTGCGCGATTCACCTGCTCGAGCGCCTTTTTGAGATGGCCCTCGCGCACGTACATCGTGGCGAGCATCACCCGCAGCGTCGGGTTGCCAGGGTCGTTTTCGACAGCCTGTTCAAGGCCTTTGAACGCCTGCTGGTGGTCACCATTGTTCATGGCGACCTGCGCCCGCAGGAAACCTCCCATGGCCAGTGCCGACTTGGGAATCTTAACGACAGGTACTCCGCCGAACAGGCTCGCGTCAGCCGCGCTCGCGCTCTTCGCAGGATTGGCATGATTGGCCGAGAGCCGACTGCAGCCCGCAAACACCACGCAAACCGCAGCCACGAGCAACAAGGCTGATCTTGTGCACACTTTCAGCGTCCGGCGGGAATCTTTTGGGCGACCTTTAACAGCTAACATGGCGGTTCGGGACCGTTTACACACTGCATCTGCACGGGCGGCGGCCCGCACCATGCCCTGCTCGGTCAACTTACGCGCCATCCATTATAGACGTTTCGTGCACAAACGCGACGATGCCGCCGGTTGAATTTTTTTCATCGTGTTCTTGCCCGAGTATCCCGCTCTCGGCTACAGCCTGATGCCGGAGTTGCTTGCTTGAAATCCGATTCCACGCCCAGCCCCATCCGAGCGAACGCAGCCCGCGTCGAATCCGAACCCCTTGCGCGAGGCGGACGACGCCTCCGACTGCTGCCGCTCATATGCGTGATGTACCTGGTCATCAGCGGCGGCGCGTACGGGCTCGAAGACGCGGTCAGGCTTGCGGGACCCAGCCTTGCAATCCTTCTCTGCCTGCTCGTCCCGCTGACGCTAAGCCTGCCAACCGCCCTGATGGCTGCGGAGCTTACCGCGCTGATGCCCGTCGAAGGCGGCTTTTACTGTTGGGTCAAGGAAGCGCTCGGGCCGTTCGCCGGGTTCGCCGAAGCGTACTTCACGATTCTCTACACCGCCGTTGACATGGCGATCTATCCGGTACTGCTGACCAGCTACCTGGCTTTCCTGGTGCCGCTCAGCCCCGCCGAGCAGGTGACGCTCGCGGTGTCCGTGGTATGGCTCGCCGGGATGCTCAATCTGGCCGGAATCCGCCCGGTCGGATTCACGTCGATCGTGCTTGCCATTCTGCTGCTCACTCCGATGGCGGCGCTGGTGATGGTCGGCCTGCCCCGAATCATCCATTTCGTGGTGCCGCATGAGCCGTTGTTTCCCGCATCGGGGTCGCTCGGAGCGCTCGGAGCGGGGCTCACGGTGGTCATCTGGAATTACTGCGGATGGGAAAACCTGAGCGTGGTTGCCGGCGAGATGGAGAATGCCGGCCGCAATTACCTGCGCGCGGTGTTGGTGACGGTGCCACTGGTGACCGCGGGCTACGTGGTTCCGCTGGTGGTGTCGGTGTCGGGCAGCACAAGCGTGGCGCACTGGCAGATGGGATGGTTCTCGCACGTCGGATCGACCTTGGGCGGTCCGATTCTGGGAGCAGCGCTGGCTGTGGGCGGCGCGCTGATGGCTTTCTCGGTATTCGAGGCGGCGATGCTGTGGGTGTCGCGGATGCCGTACGTGCTGGCGCGCGAAGGCTATCTTCCGCGAGCGCTCGGCGACGTGTGGGAGACGACGGCGGCGCCGTGGAAGTCGATCGTGCTCTCGTGCGTGGTCTTCACGATGCTGGTGCCGCTTGGATTCGTCGCGCTGGTGGTGTTCGACGTCTTCTTCTATATGGCGGCGCTGGTGCTTGAGATGGTGTCGCTCATCAGGCTCAGGCGGCTTCGACCCGAGCGCGGCGGAATGTTCGCGATTGGCGCGGGCAAAATCGGTCTCTATCTGGTCGTCGCGCTTCCCATCCTTACCTGGGTTGCGACCTTCGGGCTGGCGATGTCGAGCGGAGCCGGCCACGCCGACTTCCTGGTGGCGATTGCGCTCGGCGCAACCGTATGGCCTGCCTACGTGCTGGCGCGCCGGCATTTCGGCGGCCCGCCCGAGAGCGTCGAGGCTGCGACGGTCGAAAGCGCGGGCTAAACGCGCGCCAGGCGTCAGGGCGCGCTCAGCTCCGGGGCGGATTGTAGACGTGAAAGAATGAAAACGCTGCGATGACCAGCGCGTGCGTGATACGCCCGGTCGCGATCATCTCCTTGATATCCGCGAGCGGGACCAAAACCACTTCGGTCTCCTCGGTGCTATCGAACGTCGGCTCGGTCACTCGCCGCACGTCGCGGGCGAGATATGTGTAGCAGTAATTGGGGTGGATGGCGGGATTCGGATGAACGCGGCCAAGCTCGACTATCGAGTCCGAGTCGTAACCGCTTTCCTCTCTCATCTCGCGTCGCGCCGCGTGCTCCGGATGCGGGTCGTCGGGGTCGACCATCCCGCCCGGAATCTCAAGGGTGAACTCGGTGATACCGTGACGGAACTGTCGCACCATCACGACCTCATTTTCGGGCGTAAGCGGGATGATATTGACCCAGTGCGGGACCTCAAGAATGTAAAAGTCGTGTTCGCCGCGACGCGGATGGGCCGAGCGCCGGCGATTAAGGTCAAAGATGGGGGTGCTGACAACCGATTCGCTTCGAAGCGTGTTCCATCGGGGGATTTTCAATTGCCCTGCCTCATCGCGAAAAACGAAACCACGAAAATCAGAAGAGGCGCGCGTACTCGATCGCCGGGCATCGATCCATAATCACGGTAAGTCCCGCCCTGCGCGCACGATCGGCGGCCTCAAGATGAACGACGCCCAACTGGCACCATAGCACCCTCGCACCCTTGGCTATCGCCGCATCGACCACTTCCGGCACATGCTCGGAACGACGGAACACGTCGACCATCCCGACCGGCCCGGGAATCAATTCCAGGTCGGGATAGCATCGCTCTCCCAGCACGTCGCTTAGCGCGTCGGGCTTGAGCTGCGGATTGACGGGAATCACCCGAAAACCGCGGCTTTTGAGCAGACTTGCTATCTTCAAGC
>JBJKQX010000124.1:0-20672 GCA_046704965.1 Binataceae bacterium (SeqCode) | reverse complement strand
GTCATCTCGATGTCGATCTGGGTGAATTCCGGCTGACGGTTGGCGCGCAGGTCCTCGTCGCGAAAGCATCGGGCGACCTGATAGTAGCGGTCCAGTCCACTGACCATCAGAAGTTGCTTGAGCAACTGCGGCGATTGGGGCAGCGCGTAGAACTTGCCCGGATTAACCCGGCTCGGCACCAGGTAGTCGCGCGCTCCCTCGGGCGTCGATTTCCACAGGATTGGAGTCTCGACCTCGATGAATCCGCTTTCGTCGAGGTAATCGCGAACGGCCTTGAGCGCGCGATGGCGCCGGCGCAGGTTGCGCTGCATCTCGGGACGGCGCAGGTCGAGATAGCGGCTCTTGAGTCTCAGGTCCTCGGATGCTGCTTCGCCCTCGGCAATCGGGAACGGCAGCGGCGCTGAAGTGTTGAGTATCTCGCATTCGCCGACCGTGATCTCAATCTCGCCGGTCGGCAACTCGGCGTTTACGGTTCCCTCGCTGCGGCGCATCACCTTGCCGCGCACCGCGATGTAATACTCCGAGCGCACTCGTTCGGCGATCTCATGAGCCGCAACGTCGTGCTCGGGGTTGAACACCAGCTGGACCAGTCCCTCGCGGTCGCGAAGGTCGATAAAAATCAGCCGGCCATGGTCGCGTCGCGAAGCGACACATCCAAGGAGCGCGACATCGCTACCCTCGTCGCCGCCGCGAAGCTTGCCGCAATAATCAGTCCGCTGCCACGGCGGCAGCGGGGAATATGTGGAATCAGTCGTCATCGGAAAAAACTCGCTACCGAAGGATACCTGCACCAAAAGCAGCGCGAAAGTCGCCTTACGCCCTGATCGTAAGCCGTGTTTACGTATTCGTTACGGAGCCGCCGATCAATTCGGGCCCGGCCGCGCGCAGATGCCCGTCAAGCCCGCGCCGGCGCGGTGGTTCGCGTCCGGCCATCCGCCCCGCCCTTCACGCATCACGCGCGTCGAGTACAGTGTGCGCCACGTCACCGTCGGGCAATTCCGACTGCTTCGACTCGCGCAGGTCGCGAAGCACGACCACGCCCTTCTGAATTTCGTTGTCGCCAATAATAACGGCGAAGCGCGCGCCGATTTTTGCCGCCCGGCTCAGCAGAGCCTTGAGCTTGCGCTCGGGCGAAAGCATCTCGACTCGAAGCCCCTGGCGGCGCATCTCGCGGGTCACGACCATCGCCTTTCGTGTCGCCGCCTCGCCCATCGCGACCACCGCCGCGTCAAGCTCGTAACGGGGCACGCGACCGGCAGCCTCGACCGCCAGCGCTATACGCTCGATACCTATCGCGAAGCCGATACCCGGAACCGAAGCGCCTCCAAGCGTCTCGATAAGTCCGTCATAGCGCCCACCCGCGACCACCGCGCTCTGCGCGCCGACCTCGGCGGACGTCACCTCGAAGGTCGTTCGCGTGTAGTAGTCGAGACCGCGCACCAGACGCGGATTCTCGATGAACTCGACGCCGCCGGCGGCGATCAGCTCTTTCACCGTATCGAAATGGGCGCGGCACTCCTCGCACAGATGGTCAACGCTTCGGGGCGCGGATTCGGCCAGCGCCGCGTCAATCTTGCAGTCGAGAAGACGGATAGGATTGCGGCTGAGGCGCTGCTTGCAGTCCTGGCACAGCTCGGCTTCGTGCGCGAGTCCGAACTGCAGCACCGCTTCACGAAATGCTGGCCGGCATTTGGGGCAACCGATCGAATTTATCTGGAAGTTGAGGCCGATCCCGAGGTCACGCCGCAGGTCGTCTATCATCAGGAGCAGTTCGGCGTCGCAGGCCGGGTCGGCCCGCCCGAATACTTCCACACCGAACTGATAGAACTGCCGGTAGCGTCCCTTCTGCGGCCGTTCGTATCGCAGCATCGGACCCGCGTAAAAGAAGCGCTGCTCGGGGTCTCTTTTGTCGAGACCGGCTTCGATATAGGCGCGAACCACGCCCGGAGTTCCTTCGGGCCTGAGCACCATCTCGTCCTCACCGGCGCTCTGCGGAGGCCGCTCGATCTTGTACATCTGCTTCTGCACGATGTCAGAAGTTTCGCCGGTCGAGCGGTCGTAGAGCTCGATTCGCTCGATTAGCGGGATGCGAATCTCCCGAAATCCGTGGCGCTCGGCACATCGGCGCGCCCGCTCCTCGATAAACGTCAGCGTTTCGGCACTCGGACCGATCAGGTCCTGGAATCCTCTGAGACGATTTAGCTGCAACTTGGGAAACCCCGTCAGCGGGCAGGCGCGCCCGAGCGCATCGCGTCGCGAAGTTCGCGATACCCGGTCAGACGCACGCCTTTGTCATGCACGAGCCGACGCGCCTTTTCCGACGTGAAGAAGCGAAAGTCCGCGGCCCGCTGCTCGGCGTCCCTCGCACAGCGGCGCAACTCCTCGCGGGCGAGTGCGGGGTGGCAATAAATTTCGGTAATGCCCGGCTCAAGGTTCTCGATAACGTCGGTCCAATATTCCTCGGTCACTTCGGGCGACGCGGGACCGTTCACGACGAAACGATCCGGATAGAGAATCCCGAGGCGATCCAGTTCGTCGAGAATATCGCCCATCCCCATGCTGCGCATGAACTCCCGAGGCGTGAGCCGGATCGGGAGCCGGTAATCACGGGCGAGACGCAGATAGATGCGATGATAGTCGGGATGCAGATGGAGCGGACCCATATGCGAATCCAGATGGGTCACGTCGATTCCGGCGCCGAGTGCCTTGTCGATTTGCGCGCGAAGCTCGGCCTCGGCCTCCTCGAGTTGGCCGTTCAAGAAAACCTGCTGGATGTTGGGCCAGAAGTATCCGCGCGTATCGGTGAGCGACGGCACCTTGCAACGCCCCAGAACCGGCCCCCATTTGTAGAGATCCCATTCGCTGGTGAGCGCCAGATGGACGCCGAGGTCGAGCGCGGGATTGTCGCGGCCAAATTCAGCCGCCTCTTCGAACCACGCGCAACTCACCAGCATCGTCGAGGACGTGAAGAGTCCCGACGTGAGGCCCTCCATGGTCGCCTCGTTCTCATCGTGGCACATTCCGAAATCATCGGCGTTGATGATGAGAAGACGCGCGCTTCCCGGATACCCAAGCTTTTCAGCCGTGGTCAACTCGCGTTGCTCTGCCGTCTCCACCTGGTAAAACCTCTTACAACTTTAACTTTTTGTTGGCGCAAATAAAAAGGGCCGCCCGAAGACGGCCCTTGCATGGCGCCATTTGGGCCTGGCGATCGCTTAAACCGTCAGAATATGGATCGTACAGGCTGAGCCGAGCCCGATCACGTGGGCCAGTCCGGCTTTTGCGTTCGGGATTTGACGCGCCTTGGCGCGCTCATCCTCGGTCAGGTGCCAGACCACCTCGCAGATGTTGGCCACGCCGGTCGCGCCGAGCGGATGACCCTTGGAGAGTAGACCGCCCGAAACGTTGACCGGAGACTTGCCGCCGAGAGACGGATGCATGCCGCCTCCCTCGTCGATGAACTTGCCTGCCTCGCCTTCTCCGCACAGGAACAGGTTCTCATAGTGAACCAGTTCTGCCGTGGCGAAACAGTCGTGCAGTTCCGTAAGGGCGATATCCTTGGGGCCGACGCCAGCCTTGTCATAGGCTTCCTTCGAGGCGCGCTTGGTCAGGGTGTTTACGTCCGGAAGCGACAGGTCGCGGTCGCTCCACGGGTCCGAAGTAAGAACCGAGGCTGCAACCTTCGCCCGTTTGCGCCCGGCTGCATACTGCTTCAGCTTGTCCTCGGAGACCAGAATTGCGGCAGCCGCGCCGTCACCGGTGGGGCAGCACATATACAAGGTGTTGGGATACGCCACCATGCGGGCGTTCATCACGTCTTCGAGCGACACCTCGTTCTGGTACTGCGAGAACTGGTTCTTGGTCGCATGCTTATGGGATTTCACCGAAATCTTGGCGAAATGCTCCATCTTGGTCCCGTATTTGCGCATGTGCTCGATACCGGCCTGTCCGAACACAGCGGGCATCAGACCGGAACCGATTTTTCCCTCGGGAGAATATGCCGGGTCGGCGCCGCCTGCCCCACCGAGCAGCCCCTTTTTGCCCATCTGCTCAACGCCGACCGCCATCGCGACGTCGTACATACCCGAGGCCACCGACAGGTAGGCTTCGCGAAAAGCGGTCGAGCCGGTCGCGCACGCGTTGGCCACATTGATGACCGGGATTCCCGTCTGGCCGATCTGCTGCAGGATGCGCTGACCAACCATCGCATTCGCCTGGTACAGGTTGCCCGAGGCGAACATCTCCACGTCCTTGATCGTGACGCCGGCGTCCTTCAAGGCGATAAGCGCAGCCTCGGCGCCGAGCTCCGGTACGTTCTTTTCGGGATAACGGCCAAACTTTATCATCCCTGTGCCGAGCACATAGACGTTTCTCATCTCAAAACCTCCTCTCGGCCTGGCCGAGGCTAAGTCCGTCTTCCTTTATTTTGTTCCCGCCGATACTCAATCCGGTATCCCGTCAATTCTTTGTCGGACGGAATGCGAAAGCGATTACGTCGTGCCCTTCGCGATCCTTGGCGACGGCATGAGTAATCATTTCGACCGGCATGTCGAACATCGGCTTCGGATCCTTCTCGACGGCAAGCGGATCGACGTCAAGCAGGTTGGTTCGGACGCTCACGCCCTCGGGCAGGTCCACGATGGCGGTGATATACGGAGTCTTGATGCCTGGGAATGACTGGTGAACGACGGAGAAGACGTAAACCTTGCCCTTCTTGGAAAGCTTGACCTGTTCAAACGGACCGGTCGATCCGCATTTCGAGCACGCCAGACGCTTCACATCCAGATAGACCGCGCCGCATGAGCACTTGGATCCGACCAGATGCGGTTCGGGTTCAAGCTTGAGGAAAGGAATTATCGGACGTGGCCCGCTATCGGCAGCTGCCTGCGCTTGTTCAGCCATACACTCCCTCCGAACGATCCTGAAGATCCCAGATGAATTGAAGGCGGGCCGCACGACGCGCGGCTCCCGCCGGGACGAAGTTTCCCACAGACAAGAGGATTTGGTCAACCTTGAATGCCTGCAGGATGAAGCTGGCTAATGCATGCATAACCGTAGACGTCGATTCGGACGCCGATACTCAAAAGGTGACCCCGTGCACAACGGGCTGCCATGGCTCGTCGCCGGCAACTATCAGGGTGCCGGGTGGTCGCGCCAGGTCGACAGTTCGAGCCTGCCGTTGCTCAAAACCCGGGCAGACACCGCGCCGTCGAGGTCGGTACGCACGATTCGCGCTCCTTCGCGACGGTAACGCGCCAGCACCGCGGCGGCAGGTAGATGAAAATGATTTGATACCCGACCGAGGTTACCGCGACGCGCGGACGTACCGCTTTGATAAAGCCCATTGTCGACGCTGTGTGGCTTCCGTGATGAGGCACGAGGAGAACAGTCGCGCGCAGATCGCGACCGGCGCGTATCAGTTCATGCTCCTGCGGAGACTCGATAGCGCCCGTGAAGAGGAATTCCTGCCCGCGATCGGAAATTCTGACGACCAGAGAGCGTCCGCTGTTGCCGGTCTTAAGCCTGGTTGGGGCATTTAGGACGCGCAGGGTCGCTCCGCCGACGCTAAGCGGGGGTGCGGAATCGCTCATGTAGCGAACGGGAATTTTAAGCGCCCTGAGTTTCGGTCAACAGCTTCGCGTATGACAGCTCGGGCCGTGAGACCGGCAGCGTCCAGAACTGTCCGGGGTTGAAAGCACGCGCCACGAATTCGAAACCGCCGAAGTCGTCGAGGCTGGGATTGCTCAGGACCATCCAGTCAACGCGCATTTTCTTTCGCGACCACAAATAACGCGCCACGACTCGTTCGCCCATGCTGAACCCGTGCCACGCTCCGCCGCAGTCAATCAGCATCACTCGCGAACCCGGAAAGCGCACCACGACCGCGTCGCCCTCGCCGACCGCGAGGAATGTCACTCGAAGATCGGGGTTGAAGTTGCGCTGATATGTCCACCATCCCGCGTCCACGACAACGGCTATCGCGAGCGCGCCCGCAGCAAGCCATCGCCATCCGGGCCATCGATGTTCCGCCCTGCCCTCGCGGCCGCTGTCGCCGTCACCGGTGCCGATGGCGTCGCGATCGCTGTCGTTGCCAGCGCGGGCCGCCAGATGCCGTGGCTCCGGCCGTCGGCGTTCGGGCCACGTCAGCCACAGAAACAGTGCGCCGTAGGCAAGCGCGACCTCCAGCGGCGTGGGCGTGAAAGTGCGCGTCCACGCGAAAGGCCATCCTACGAACCATCGCGCCATCTCGTTGCCCGCCGCGACCATCTTTCCCGCCACCCAAAGGAGCACTGCCGCGCCCGGAGTCCAAAGAAAACTGAGTCCTGCGGCGGCGAGTCCCAGCACCGTGCCGCCAAAGCCCATGATCGGCACGACGACCGCGTTGGCTATCAGTCCCACGAGGGAGAATTGGTTGAAGTAATATGCAGAGAGCGGAGCCGTTCCGAGAAGCGCCCAGAACGACACCGCAACGTAGCCTGCCAGAACCATCGCGATCGTCCGAAGCGGCGAACGACGCGGACGCGCGAAAGCCGGCAGCCGCATGCGCCTGCGTTCGACCCAGGCCATGAAGCGCCGCATCCCGAGCACGATCGCCAGCACCGCGAGGAACGAAAGCTGGAAACTGATATTCGCGCTCGATCCGGGAAGCGCGATACAGATGACGATCGCGGCGAGTGAAAGGCTCGCAAGCGCTTCGCGCGGCCTGTCCATCACGACCGCGAACATATAGGCGAGCACCATGATAAGTGCACGTTCGGTCGAGATATGATGGCCCGCGATCGAGGCGTAGGCCGAAACCGTCACGATCGCCGCCAGCGCCGCAATCTTGTTGCTCCAGCCTCGCGCCGCAAGTCCCGGAACCAGCAGCATCAACAGTCGAACCAGCGCGAAGGTCGCCGCGGCGACCATCCCCAGATGCAGTCCAGAGATGACCAGCAGATGCGCCATCCCGGCGCGGGCGAAGGTGTTGCGCAGCCGTTGGCTGATACCGCCACGCTCGCCGATAACCAGCGCGCGCATCTCGGCGGCAACCGGTTCGTCGAGATTCGCTGCGATAAATGCCGCGATACGGTTTCGAACCGTCTCGATTTCGCTCGCCGGAAAGCTCGGACGATGCCCCAGAATCAGGACTGCGGGCGCGTCGCGCGTCGCCTGAAGCGCGAGTGCGGTCGCGGCGATTCCCTGACGCGCCATGTAGTCCTGATAATCGAACTCTCCCGGGTCGCCGTAATTTCGCGGGAAATGTATCCGTCCGGCGAATCTGACTTCGTCGCCGACCCGGAAATGCTCAAAGCAGTCGAGCACGGTGACGCGCACTACGCAGCGCGACGGCAAATTCTGCCCGGTCGTGGTTTGAGCGCTCGAAGACGGGACGTAGAATCTGGTCTTGCGGGGGTACTGTACGGGTGTGCGGATGAGACGACCGGTCACGGTGAGAAGCGTCCCGGCGGGAAAACGTCTCAGAGTTGCGGGTCCGGAAGACGGCGTGAGCACGCGACGACGGGGAGCGTTGAGGCAAGCAGGATTCCAATCAGGGCGAATGCGACTCCCGCGCCGGATCCTCGCAGCAGAAACAAACCGAACGCGACCACCGCCGCCAGGACGGCCATCCATAGCGGAAAGAAGACGTGGTAGTTGCCGAGAGCGTCGCCGCCAACGACAGCGATCGCCACGGCATAAATCGGGGGACAACGCACAAACCACGCGTCCGCGCGTGACGCGGACGAATCGGGATGCGAGACGAGGCCAGCCGTCGCTTCGACCTCCGTCTGCAAACCCAGGTTTGCCGTTCCAGCGATTGGCGTTCCCCCCTTCGGTTGACCGTATCAGCAGGCTGTCAGGCGCGAATTCTAACCTTCGCCCGGCGCCGGGTCGGACATCTCTTGTCCCGCATTGTGTGCCTCGGGCGCGGCTTGTTCTCCGGCTTCACGATCCTCGCTCTCGAACAGCGAAGCCATAGCGTCCAGATGGCGCCTGACCGTGGCGGCGAGTTCGCGGTTCAGTCCCTTGGCCTGCGCGATTTCCTCGACCGTCGCCTCGCGAATCTTCCTGAGGCTGCCGAAATGGCTGAGCAGCGCCCGGCGTCTGACCGGTCCGATACCCTCGATATCGTCGAGCGCCGAGCGAAGCCGCGCCCGGCGCCTCAGTTCGCGATTGTAGGTGATCGCGAACCTGTGGGCTTCGTCGCGAATCCGCACCAGCATGAAGAGCGCGGTCGAATTGCGCGGCAGCACGATCGGGTCCTTGCGATTGGGCAGGAAAACACGCTCTTCGGATTTGGTCACGTCGCGCGCGCGGCGGTCGCCGAGAACGTGCTGCTTGGCGATTGAAACGACGTCTATCTGATCCTGAAGCTTGAACTCCGCCAGTACCGCGCAGGCAACGTTGAGCTGCCCCTTGCCGCCGTCGATAACCCATAGGTCCGGAAGTTCGTTTTCCCGCGCGGCGCGTTCGAGCCGGCGCTTCAGGACCTCGTACATGCTCGCGAAGTCGTCCTGCCCTTCGAAACCCTTGATTCGGTAGCGCCGGTAGAGGTCCTTTCGTGGCTCGCCCTCGTCGAATGTCACCTGCGACGCGACCACCATCGTGCCCTGCAGATTCGAGATGTCGTAGCACTCGACACGCTTGGGTGTGTTGTGCAGATGAAGCTTTGCCCGCAAGTCGTCGAGCATCCGTTCGCGCGTCTTTTCATTGTCGCGACGCGAGCCGAAGCTCTGCCGCGCATTCTCCATCGCCATCTCGAGCAGTCGCAGTTTCTCGCCCCGGCGCGGAACGCTGAACTCGACCTTCCTGCCGCGTCGTTCCGACAGAAGCTCGGCGCGAACCTCGGCGTCCTCCAGTTCGACCGGCAGGATGACTTCGTCGGGGATGTTGCGCGCACCCGAGTAATACTGGGTCAGAAGATCGGCAAGCAGGTCCTGGTCGGCGAATTCGAGGTCCTGAAAGCTCCAGCTCTGCGTGCTGGTGAGCTTGCCGCCGCGCACAAGCAGAACGATAGCCTCGACAAATCCGCCTTCGCGGTAAAGCCCGAACACGTCCTGGTCGACGCCCCAGTGATGGAGCACGGTCTGGCGTTCGACGGTCTTTTCGATCGCGCGCACGCGGTCGCGGATTCGCGCCGCCTGTTCGAATTCGAGCTGCGCCGCGTGCGCCTTCATCTGCTCGCGTAACTCGCGCAGCAGTTCCAGGTCTTTGCCTTCGAGCAGCATCTGGGCGGCCTTCAGATGGCGTCCGTATTCGTCGCGATCGACCGGCAGGCAGCACGGCCCCATACATCGCTTGATCTGATATTCGAGGCACGGGCGCGCTCGGTTGCGAAACACAGCGTCCGAGCACGTGCGCAGCGGAAAGACTTTGCGGATGACGTCGATCGTCTCGCGAAGACCGTCCGCCGAGCCGAACGGCCCGAAGTATCTGCCGCCGTCCTTCACGATTTTGCGCGTGACCATTATTCGCGGCCACGCATGACTGGTGATTTTGGCGCTCAGGTACGATTTGTCGTCCTTGAGCCGGATGTTGTAGCGGGGACGGTATTGCTTGATCAGGTTGTTTTCGAGGATGAGCGCTTCCTTTTCGCTCGACGTCACGAGCGTGTCGAAATCCCGCACCCTCCTCATCAGGAAGCGCACCTGGAAACGGCCGTCGCCGCCCTCGCGGAAATAGGCGCGCACGCGCGAGCGCAGAGACTTCGCCTTGCCCACGTAAAGGACTTTGCCGCCGCGATCGCGAAGCAGGTAGACTCCCGGCTCGGCAGGAATTCCCTCAAGCTTGCGCTCGAGGGCCTCGCCTGAAGCAGCGGCTTCCGCCGCGTCCGCTTGGGATGTCTCCGGTTGCCCCGTCTCCGGTTGCGACGGATTCGAAGACTCCTGCGTGTCGGCCCCGGAGCTTTTCACTCGTTCCACGCGCTCGCCGGGAAGATCGGAGGTTGCCTTCCCGGAGTCCTGTCGCTCGTTTTCCGTCATTTCCCGCGCCGCCGTTGAACCGTCGATGCCACACGTTCCGGATGCCGACCGTATTCTGATGGCGCCGATTATAGCATCGCGGGCGCCGCTTTGAGCGTAACTCGCCACGCGTTACCAGGGGGCCTATCCGTTTTGATATTGAGAGACAAACACAAATACCGACGCATCCATATGCATGGGAGTCACATAATGGGGAAGCTTGAAGGGAAAGTTGCGGTAATCACGGGCGCGGCGAGCGGGATGGGCCGGGCCAGTGCGATGCTCTTTGCCAAGGAAGGCGCTGCGGTGGTGGTGGCCGACCTCAACTCGCAGGGGGGCGAGATGGTGATATCGGAAATTGCCGCCACCGGCGGTCGCGCGGTTTTCCAGCGTACCGACGTGACCAGCGAGGCCGACATCAAGGCCATGATCGATCGAGCGGTCAAGGAGTACGGGCGGCTCGATATCACGTTCAACAACGCGGGTCTGGGCGGCGCCGTCGGCGCGCTGGAAAACATCAAGGCGGACGATTGGGACAAGACGTTCGCGATTCTGACCCGCGGACCGTTTTTCGGAATCAAACATTCGATCGCAGCGATGAGGAAATCGGGCGGCGGTTCGATAATCTCGACCTCCTCGGTGGCCGGACTGCGCGGAGTGGCCGGACTGCACGCCTACAGCGCGGCGAAGGCCGCGGTCGTCAACCTGACGGAGTCGGCCGCGATAGCGCTCGGACACGACCGCATCCGGGTCAACTGTATCTGCCCCGGCGGTGTCAACACGCCTCTCATCCATCGCGGACTTCCCGGCGGCGAAGAGGCGGCCGAGAAGGGAATGGCGCGGATGCAGCCGATTCCGCGCGCCGGAAAACCCGAGGACATCGCCGCGATGGCGCTGTTTCTGGCCAGTGACGACGCCCAGTGGATTACGGGTACCGCGATGGTGGTCGACGGCGGCATCAATACCGGCAACGTGCGCATCCAAATGGGGCAGCTCGGAACGGAAGGATTCTCGGGACCATCGTTCGAAAGATAACGAAGCGAACGCTTGCGATGCGGTGCCGATAGGGAGTACGAAAACACCGGAACGAACCCGATTCGCGCGCATCGTGTTTCGCGACGGAAGTCGCGGATGTTCGCTAAGTGCGCGTGGCGGGTTCGATGTTGAGCGCCGCATCGCAGGGGCCGCGATCGGCACTTGACGAGGTAACGTTTCGGGACCTTCCTGCGGGTAGTAGGATTTGGTCGGAAGGGCCGGTGATGAGTGGCCGCGGGTGGCATCACAAAGTTTCCGAACACGACCGGCAATTGCGCAGGCTCGTAGCGGGACCCGTCGTGCGCGCGATGGCGCGCCCGACGGTTCGGGCGGGCGTGGACGCGAAATTGCATCGGGAACCCGCACGATGAGGTCGGCGGTTTGTCAGTATCCCCTCGCATCGCAATGAACAACGGCGCGCATCGCGCAACGGCCAACGGGAAGGTTCGCTACAAGATGCGCCACATGGCCGTGATCGTGTTTGCGCGCGAGCCGATACCGGGCCGTACCAAGAGTCGATTGATACCGGCACTCGGTTCGGAAAAGGCTGCAAAACTTGCCGACGCCTTTATCTGCGACACCCTCGCCAAGGCGCGAGATCTTAGGCCCGCTGAACTGGTGATAGCCGGCAGTGCCCCGGGTGGAGCGCGGCGCAGCCGCTACTTTCGCCAGCTTGCAACTCGCTACGGAGCGTGGGTTTACGATCAGGGTTCGGGAGATTTGGGTGAACGGATGGAGCGCGTTCTTCGCCCGTTTACCAACAGCGGCGGTGCGATTCTGATCGGAACTGATACTCCCACCCTACCCTCACATCTGCTGGTCCGCAGTGCGTCGCTGCTCAAACAGGCGCCGGTCGTGCTGGCGCCCACGCTAGACGGCGGATACTACCTGTTGGGCGTGCGCGGGCCGCTTCCCGACATCTTTCGAGGCGTCAACTGGGGCGGATCGGATGTGATGCGCGAGACGCTGCAAAGATTGCGCGCCCGTGAGCATCACTATCGCGTCGGGCCGTGGTGGTACGACGTCGATCGTCCCGACGACCTGCGGATTCTGTGCGCGCATTTGAAGCGTCAGTTGCGATGTTCGGCGGCTCGCGCCCTGAACCTGGGAAATGAACTGCCCTGCCCGTTGACCGCAAACGCACTGCGCGAGATAGCGCTTCGCTGAATTCGCCAAAACGCTTCGCGCGTACGAAAATCGCTTGCGATGAAGCTTTCCGCAATCGTTCCGATATTGAACGAGGAGAGCGCGATAGCGTCAACGCTTCGCGCGCTGCGCGTGGGCGCTCCCGACGCGGAAATCATCGTGGTCGACGGCGGAAGCAGCGATCGCAGCCGGGAGCGCGCACGTCCGCTGTGCGATCGGCTGATTGACTCACCGCGCGGTCGCCCGCGCCAGATGAACGCGGGTGCCGAAGCGGCCTCGGGTGACGCGCTGGTATTCGTTCACGCCGACACGCTTGTTCGCGATTGCTTCGAAGCCGATATCCGTGCGGCATTAGCCGACCCTCAAGTTGTCGGCGGACGCTTCGACGTGGTCCTCGACGACCCGCATCCGGCCTGCCGTCTGATTGGCCGGCTCATAAGCCTGCGCTCGCGTGTAAGCCGAACGGCGACGGGCGATCAGGCTATATTCGTTCGCCGCGAGACGTTTGATTCCCTGCGCGGCTTTTCCGATTTTCCGATTTGCGAGGATTTGGATTTCGCGCGGCGCATGAAGCGCGCGGGCCGGGTCGCATGCCTGAGATCGCGTGTCGTCACGTCGGCGCGCCGATGGCGCAAGCGGGGAATCGTCCGCACCGTGCTCACGATGTGGAAAATACGGACTCTCTATCTGATGGGCGTATCGCCAGAGCGGCTGGTTCGAATGTATCGCGACGTGCGCTAGGCGAGCGCGCCACCGCAGCTAGAACCCTCGCCCGCGGTGCATCCGAAGCAATGCGGGGCGGTCCGAATCTAGCGGCCCTCAAATCGGCTCAAATCGTCAATGTCCCACACCGTCAACGCTGCGCCCGCACGGTCGACTATCGGCATCCCAAGCATCTGGTTGAAGTCGCAGTCGTATAGCGCGCCGTCGTGGCCGACGCTCAGCAGGTCTCGGCACATCAGGCTGTCAACGGTTGCAGGATTGAAATGATTTACCAGCAGGCCCATGTACTCGTCTTCCTTGCCCCAGAGCCTCAGCTGATGCGCGAAGCGATTGATTGGCATGTTGGCGATCGTGAGCAGATTGCTGAAAACGATTCCGAACGCGCGGCCCAGCTCTTCGCGATAGGTCGCTTCGAGTTCGGATTGCGAGGGCGGCAAAAACGCACCGACCGGGTTGTAAACGAGATCGAGCTTGAGCCCGGAATCATCGTTGCCGTAGCCGAGGCGGTTCAGGAGCCGGAGTGCCTCGACACTTTTTTCGAACACGCCCGAGCCGCGTTGACGAGTGACGTTCTCCGCGCCGTAACAGGGCATCGAGCACACCAGCTCGACCCGGTTGTCGCGATAGAACCGCGGCAAATAGTCCATCCCCTCAACGAACAGGACAGTGAGATTGCATCGCACGATCACGCGCCGCCCGAGCGCCCGCGCGCTTTCAACCAGGAAGCGGAAATTGTCGTTCAGTTCCGGCGCGCCGCCAGTGATATCGACCGTACCCAACGACGGATTTCGCCGTAGAAGCTCGACTACACGCTCCGCGACGCCGCGGCCCATCCGCTCAGTCCGCTTCGGGCCAGCGTCAACGTGGCAATGATGGCACGCCTGGTTGCAGAGCTTTCCGACGTTTACTTGCACCGTGGTGGGGACGCGCCTGGCGAGGCGCGAAAGCCCGCGACGTTCAAGCTCGTCGCCGAAGTCTAGCTCGTGTGAAGTTTCAGATAGCACCCGTTGTCCCCGTAACGATGACCGGCGGCTTCCGATGCGCAACCCGGTCACGAACATGAGACAGCTTCCCAGCGCCTATCGTCCAAGGCAAGTACCTTTTTCAATGCGGAGTGCGAGGGCATGACCCGACTGTCGTGCGTGACTGTGCGTGACCCGCAGGACAGTCGAGTTTGGGGGATGCGGATTAGTCTTCGGCGAAGAAGCGGCGCCTGACGTTTTCGTCACACGGCAGGTCGGGACCGCTCATCATATGGTCAGGCGTGCGATCCGGTTCCTGCATCAGGAGAGGCAACGCTCGCATGCGCCGCTCGTCGGCTTCGGCTCCCTGACCGAAGAACAATTCGAAAAACCAGTCCTCAACAGTCAGCTTGGTTTTGAAATATTCGTCGCGTGCTCGTGCGTAATCATGTCCGGCGGCGTCCCAGTCGTTCGACGCGAGAAGACGCTCGGAGAGTATTCGCACGTCGCGCGCGGTGGTGCTCAGGCCCTGTCCCCAGGTCGGGTCAGTCGCGCCGGCGGCGTCGCCGACAAGTGCAATTCCGTTGTTATAGGGATGCCAGACCCAGTGTTCGGTCAAATCGAAAGTAGCCAGAGGGGCGACCGGGTGCGCACCCGCGTAGTATTCCGGCGGCACTCCTGACTGCACGCAATACTCGATGAACCGTGGCGCGTATCCCATCCCTTTTAGTCGCGGCGCGGTGTAGGGATCGTAAATCGCGTAGGCCCGGACTCGTCCGTTCCCCTGCGGAAAAAGAAGCCCTTGCTGCCGGACGAACGGGTTCGTGGCAATCATGAAGGCATCGTCGGCGACGCTCATGTCGTCGAACAAAAGTCCGCTGCCAAACAGCCGTTGCTTTCCGCGTTGCGGAGCAAAGCCGCCCCACGTCCTACCGCCTGAACTCCTGCCGTCGGCGCATACTACAATCCGCGCGCTATGTTCACGCACGGTGCCGTCACCTTCGACGGTCGCGACGGCCGGCTGTCCGGGCTTGACCTGCTTTACACTCGCACCGCGCCGAACCTGCGCACCCGCCTGCCTCGCGCTGTCGAGAACCACTTCCTGCATTTCGGGGTGGTAAAAACAAAGCGACGGAAGGTTATGCGGGGTGGTTGTCAGAAGATCGCGAAGCGGAAAACCAAGCGAGTTGAACTTGGGGACCTCATGTGCGCAGGTCTCCGTCAGACGATCGTAGAGTCCGAGCTTTTGCAATTCCGCCGCGCCCCACGGCGCCATCCACTCACCGCGGATACGGTCCTTGAATTCGCGCTCGCGCTCGACCACCAGAACACGCAAGCCGTTTTCCGCCAGAACTTTGGCCAGGGCCGCACCGCCGAGTCCGCCACCAACCGTGATCACGTCATAATCGTAGACTGCCATCTTGCTCTACCGCGAAAGTCGGGATTCCCTTTTTACAGCTCCGATCGAGCTATGACTAGGAAAGATCCATCCCGTAGCGCAAGGCACGAAAACTCCTGAAATTACTTGAGGTATCGGCGTTCCGATGAGCCGGTCAGGGGCGGCATCTCATAGGCTCACAAGCGCTGATCGGCGCATCCGGGAAACTGTTCATAACTCCCGTTCATGCGTGCGAAAAGAGCCGTTCTCCGCAATGGCACGGGAGGGGACGCTTCGGCAGCACGCGCCCGGTGCACGCGTTACGATGAAACGAAATTGGAAAATCGCGGGGTCAGTCCTTCGGCTCGTCGGGGACGAGTTTGAGGCTGCCCTGTCGCGGCGCGCGCGAGGTTTTCGCGCCGGTGGCGACTCCTGTCGCCGCTCCCGCGCCCTTTTTGCGCTTGCGCGTGTCGAATCCGACCTCGCTGACGGCGGGAGTTTTGTGTTTCTCACGACGCGCCCGGGCGTCTTCGCTGGCGTGCGTACCCGCCTGCCCCGACGCTCTGCCCGTCTTGCCCTTGCGGGAGCCGCGATGGTTGGTTGCCGCGGATGAAACGCCAGGGCGCGCGACCGAGCGTTCGCCGACGGGAGAATCGAGGCCAAAGACCTTGCGTTCCAGACGTTTGATACGGTCGCGAAGTTCGGCCGCGCGCTCGTATTCAAGCTCCTCCGCCGCATCCATCATCTGGCGCCTCAGGTCGGAAATAAGATCGGGCAGTTCATGGGGCGGGACGTCCACTTCTCCCGGCGCGGCCGTATCGTGCTCAATTTCCGGCACGACGGCCCATTCGGGCGAGTACATTTCGACCAGCGACATGCCGATCGCCTTCTGTATCGTTGCGGGCGTTATTCCGTGCTCGAGATTGTAAGCGACCTGCTTCTGGCGGCGCCGTTCGGTCTCGTCTATCGCCATCCGCATCGAATCGGTCATCGTGTCCGCGTACATGAAAACCTTGCCGTTCACGTTTCGCGCGGCGCGTCCGATTGTCTGGATGAGCGAGCGGGAAGAACGGAGATAACCTTCCTTGTCGGCGTCGAGAATCGCCACCAGCGACACTTCCGGGATGTCGAGACCCTCGCGCAGCAGGTTGATTCCCACCAGCACGTCGAATTCGCCCTTACGCAGGCTGCGGATTATCTCGACGCGCTCGATCGTTTCGATATCCGAATGGAGATAGCGCACCCGCACGCCAAGATCGTGATAATAGTCAGTCAGATCCTCGGCCATTTTCTTGGTCAGGCAGGTGACTAGCACGCGCTCGTGACTGGCTACCCGCTTCCGGATCTCATCAAGCAGGTCGTCTACCTGGGAGCCGGCCTTGCGCACCTCGATTTCCGGGTCGACCAGGCCGGTGGGGCGAATCAACTGTTCGACCACCAGGCCGTCTGATTTGCGCAGTTCGTAATCGCCCGGAGTGGCCGATACGTAGACGACCTGATTGGCCTTCGACTCCCATTCCTCGAAATTGAGAGGTCGGTTGTCGAGCGCGGACGGAAGCCGGAAACCGAATTCGACAAGATTGCTCTTGCGCGAACGGTCGCCGCGGTACATCCCGCCTATCTGCGGAATCGTCACATGGCTTTCGTCGATAAAAAAGAGCGACTGCTTTGGGAAGAAGTCGAGCAGCGTGGGCGGCGGCTGTCCGGGCAGGCGTCCGGTCAGATGGCGCGAGTAGTTTTCGATACCCGGGCAGAAGCCCATCTCCGCGAGCAGCTCAAGGTCATACATGGTGCGCTGCTCAAGGCGTTGGGCTTCGAGCAGTTTCTCGGTTTTGCGGAAGAACTCCAGCCGTTCCCGCAGCTCATCCCTGATGTCGTGTACGGCGGTCTCCATCCGGTCGGAGGTGGTGACATAGTGCGAGGCCGGATAGATTGCGACGCTCTGGAGATTCCGCACCACCTTGCCGCGCAAGGCGTCAATCTCATACAGGCCGTCAACCTCGTCGCCGAAGAACTCGATTCTGACCGCGCGGCTTTCCTCGTAGGCCGGGAACACTTCGACCGTATCGCCGCGCACGCGGAAGGTTCCGCGATGGAAGTCGTAGTCGTTGCGCTGGTACTGGATTTCGACCAGCTTGCGCAGCACGCGGTCGCGGTCGATTTGCTGCCCCTGTTCGAGGAAAACCATCATTTCGAAGTAAACTTCGGGCTCGCCCAGGCCGTAGATGCAGGAGACCGAGGCGACGATCAACACGTCGTTGCGCTCAAGCAGGGCCTTGGTCGCCGAGTGGCGCAGCTTGTCGATTTCGTCGTTGATGCTCGCGTCTTTCTCGATATAGGTGTCGGTCGAGGGAACGTAGGCTTCGGGCTGGTAGTAATCGTAGTAGGAGACGAAGTATCGGATCGCGTTATCGGGGAACAGGCTTTTGAACTCGTTGTAAAGCTGCGCCGCGAGAGTCTTGTTGGGCGCCATCACCAGGGTGGGCCGGTTCACTCGGGCGATGACATTGGCCATCGTGAAGGTTTTCCCCGAACCGGTAACCCCGAGCAGCACCTGATGAGGCACATCGTCCAGAATGTTGCCGCTGAGCGCCTCGATTGCCGCTGGTTGGTCACCCTCGGGCCTGTAACTCGAGAACAGCTTGAACGTTCCTTCCCGGCCGCGCGCGCGTGAGAGCATCCATCCGAGTCTAGCAATCCAGCAGAGCTATTCCGACCCGGACCTTGCAAGCCTCCTACCGGGATTCCTCAAACTGTGCACGCGAACAATGGAGCCGCCCGCTGTTCGCGTGACTTTCGAAGCGCTGGAGTGCGGCGATTGGCGTGAGAGATAGCCCGCAGGCTCAGTTCAGATGGATTATTTTGACCGGGCCGAGGGCTGTGGAAAGTCGGATTTAGTCGCGCCAAATGCTTCCAAGACGCTCAGAAAATCACGACGTGCGTGGACTAACAATCGATTGCAGGAGCATCTTCGAGTCAAACGGTGTGCCATAGAGCGAAAATAAATGCATGCCAATGGGTGCTCGGGACCTTGCAATGTGTTTGACGCGCTTATTAAATCTTCAAACTAATTGGTCCTTGTCCGTTTGTGCTTGTGAGTAACAGTGCATCATGAGGGCTCGATTTGAGGAGAGGTCATGAAAAGTAAATCCTGGGCGTTGAAAGGCTTAGCGGCGCTCACCGGGGCAATCTTCTGTGTCGGAGGCATGACAGGCTGTGCCTACCTTCAACAGCCCCGAAAATGGGGGTCTTGCGCGGCTTGGGGTGCCGTGATCGGCGCCGGTGCCGGCGCAGGCATCGGCATCGCGATCGCGGACAACAGCCACGGTCACGATGGAGCGAGCAGTCAAGCCCTTAGAAATTCGGGACTTGGCGGCGCCGCCGCCGGTGCAGTCATCGGAGGCTTGGCCGGTCACTATCTGTGTGATGAGGTGATCAAGCCGCCTGCACCACCGCCGCCACCACCGCCACCGCCGCCGCCACCTCCTCCGCCGCCACCGCCGCCGCCGCCGGCCAAGAAGGAGAAGATCATCCTTCGGGGTGTCCACTTCAACTTCAACAAGTACAACATCCGGCCTGGCGACAAGGCGATTCTCGACGAGGTCGCGGAGACCCTGAAGAAGCACCCGCACCTGGTGGTGAAGGTCAACGGTTACTGCGACGCTATTGGCAGCGTGAAATACAACTTGCTGCTGTCCGAGAAGCGTGCCGACGCCGTCGCTCACTACCTGGAGGCACAGGGCATAGCTTCGTCGCGTCTCATCCCGCGTGGTTTTGGCAAGACGGACTTTGTCGCGTCGAACAAGACCGACGCCGGTCGGGCTCAGAACAGGCGCGTCGAGTTGGTGCCGATTCAGTAGAATCGGTCAGGCTCAGACTTGAGAGGAGGCCGTGGCCCTGCAGGGCTGCGGCCTCTTTCTTTTTCCCTCGTTTATCAAAGGCTGGTAATCTTGCACGGGGCCATCGACCATTCCGGGAGGAGAGTTAGAAGTTATGACAGCTTGTCGGACACGCTCCATCATTGGGTTGGTCGCTGGGATTGTGTTCCTTGCGATGCCGGTTCGGGCGCTTTATGCCGCGGACCAAACTTCCATACCGGCCTACTCGGACGGCGGGACGGCCGGTTCGATGCAGCAGGACTTCGCCCATGTGAAGGAAGGAAAAAAATTCCATCCGCAGGTTGACGCTGCGCTTTCCAGACCCGAGTCGCATAGGTTCGGGATGAGCCGAGTGAGCCGCGAATATCGTATCGCGGCGTCGCGTTTCCCGGCTTTTTGCAAAAAATGGGGACGGCTTATCAGGCAGCGCAAGGTTAACGACGTCCACCACATTCACTGGCAGGCCCGCCAGGGGTGGGAAACCGGAACCTACGTGGGGTACAGCAAGATAAAGTCGTGCTCCTGCGAGGATGTGCACGGGTTTGCGATCGGCAAACTTACCTACAACGAAGTTACTTACTACGTTGCTGGCAAAACCAGGGAGCAGGCCGAGCACGCGAAACCCCGGATAACCGGAATCACCCAGACCATGGAAATTTTCCGATGGGATCACCACAGGTGGTTCTCCTACTAGGTGCATCCGCCCGAGACGGGACTCGATTAAGCCTCGCCTCGGGCGGCCAGCAATTCGCAAACGCCTGTCGGAAAACAGCATCGGCCGTGCAGGTCGCACGGCGATTTGACAGCTCGTGGCCTTGAAGCCTAGTTCAGTTCCTTGCTTCCGTAGCCTAGAATCCGGCGCGCGATGATCAGCATGTTTATCTGCTGAGTACCTTCATAGATGTCGTTGATCTTCGCGTCGCGCATCCATTTCTCGAGCAGGTACTGGCGCGAATAGCCGAGCGGCCCGAGCAGTTCGACCGCCTTCTGCGTGATTTGCGTCACCGCAAGGCCGGCCTTGGCCTTGGCCATCGACGCTTCAAGATTGTTGCGTTTTCCCGCGTCAAGCATCCATGCGGCCCGCCAGGTGAGCAGGCGCGCCGCCTTGAGCTGAACTTCCATCTCCATGAAGTCGCGTTCGAGCGCGGTCAGACGTCGGGGCGATATGCCGTAGCGAATCGTTATGTCCTGCTGCTTGAGAAAATCGGAGACGAAATCGAGCGCGGCGCGTCCTACGCCGATAGCCATCGCGGCAACGATCGGGCGCGTGGCGTCGAAGGTCGCCATCACGTTCTTGAAACCGCCTTCGGGCTTGACCTCGGGGCTACCCAGGATGTGGTCGAACGGGATGCGGCAGTTGTCGAAAATCAGGGCTGCGGTATCGGAAACCCGGATACCGAGTTTGCTCTCGACGCGCGCGACCGTCATTCCCGGCGTATTGTGTTCCACCACGAAAGGCTTGATTCCGGCACGTCCGGCACTCTTGTCCACCGTTGCCCAAACGACGACGAAACCTTCGGATTTTTCGGCCGCCATTAAACCCGAGGTACAAAAGATTTTATTGCCGTTGATCACCCAATGGTCGCCGTCGCGGGTCGCCGTCGTAGTC